>QNAD01000019.1 GCA_003641345.1 Candidatus Zixiibacteriota bacterium
CGAAGTCTTTCAAAGTACGGTTTAAGCATCGCCGATGATATCTGGTCGGTAAATAAAAGCACTATTGCAGAAAAGAGAACCATCCAGCGAAGTTTTTTATTCCCTTTCCATAACAATAAAACCATTGCTGTCCCATAAAGAACTCTAAGCAGATTGTCGCTTGTAATTATTGGCATAAAAAAATCAGTAACCGGATTAGCCAGAGATTTATTTATGAATAAAAATAATGATTGGTCGATTGAATTTAATAGTTCTAACATACTCAGATTAACTCATGTAACTTTTTAAATCAGTTTTTAGAAATTTATTCAATTGTTTTACATTAGGCAAGCCGGTTCTTGCCCCCGGCTTGGTACATTTCAAAGCGGCAACAACAGCTCCTAATTTCATTCTCGACGGCAATCTTTTATTTTTTAATAAACCGTACAAATATCCAACATGAAAAGCATCGCCGGCGCCGGTAGTATCTATCGTATTCACCTTATAAGCTGGTTGGTGATAAAATTGCTCATTTTCAAATCCCAAAGAACCTTTGATACCTTCAGTAACAATAATTGTCCCTTTGCATATTTTTTTTAACTTGAGTATTGCTTGTTTAGCAGTTCTTGATTTTGTAAATGGTAAAGCATAACTATCGGCAACAACTAAATGATCTACCAATGGGAAGACAGAAGAAACGTCATTTCTTATTGAACCAATATCAAACGATACAACCGCCCCTGATTTTTTTGCCCACCTTGCCAGTTTCAATGTTGCCGGCATATCCCGTCCATCAAGATGAATAATTTTAGGGATTGGATAGTCAGATAACATTAAGTCATCTGGTCTAATAAAAATCTTTCTGGATAATACCATCGTCCTTCGGCCGCTGTCTTTTTCAATCCATCCGGAAGCTACTGCCGATGATTGTTTTTTCTTTATTACAAAATCACAGATAACTTTTTCTGACTCAAGCTCACTAATCCCCAAATCTCCAATAACATCATTACCAACTACAGCTATCAGAGCTGTGCTATAATCTAATCGTGACAAACCGACAGTAACATTAGGGATTGGTCCACCCCCCTGCATTTTAAAATCGGCAGCATCAATTTTCATCTCTGCTTTTGGATATTTATTTACAGAAAACAGTAAGTCAAACGGGACAATGCCCATGCCAAGACAATCAATTGTTTTATTTTTTTTCAATGATTGCCTTTCCTCCGCTTAGATCAGTAATCATTTTTATAAACATTTCGGATTTTGATTTTCTTATAGAAATTTCTAATTTCACATGATCGGAAAACTCCGAGCCTGTTACAGTTGCTTCATAATTTGGCATCTGATTCAGGAGTTGATTATATAACGTGAAATCTAAATCCACTTTTACCAAATCAGTTAAATATAATTTTTTTATACCGGAAAGAGAGATGACTTCTTTTGTGGTTTCACTATAAGCTTTAACAAGACCGCCAGTGCCTAATTTTGTCCCTCCGAAATAGCGAGTAACAACAATCAATGCATTGCTCAAATTGTTACCTTCAATATGGTCATAGATAGGTTTTCCTGCAGTACCGGATGGTTCACCATCGTCGGAATATTTGAAAGTTTTTTCATTAAACAAACCATAAGTCCAACCATAACAATTATGAGTAGCTGAATATTCCTGTTTACGAATTTCCTGAAGTTTGCTTTCAACGACTGATAAAGAGTCAGTTTTAAATGATCGTCCTATAAATCGGGAACCTTTAAATTTTAATTCAATAGAATCTTCCCGATTGATACTGAAATAATAATCATTCATGATAATTATTAAACTAATGAGACGATAATATCGTCAATTTTTTCCAACCCTACCATAGGAATCGCACCTAACGTAACAGCCTTATTTAAACTTTCTTCATCGGTTAAGGCACCGGACTCAGGGTCAATGATAATAAAACAGAGTTTACCTATTTCATTACAACACCTGAGTAAATCCAATACTTTTTCAGAATTATTATAAATTTCGGTAATAACAACCGCCTGTGCAATTGATGCAATCAAACGGTTTGACTCTTTATAGTTTTCATCTGAGAATTTTGCGTCCGGAGCATACTCAGACAATATACATCCATTTTTGATAATATCTATTGCCAAAGAAACACTATCTTCGGGAATAATATTATCAAAGCCATTATCAAGAACAGCACAGGAAAACCCATTATTGGTAGAATATCCCAATTGAGCTGCGGCATCAATTCCTTTTCTTATGGAGGTTACCAATTGGACATTTTCTTTAACGAATTTTTCAACGATATTTATTGTCAGCTCAATGCCTTCGTTAGTCGCTTCTTCTGTACCTGAAATGGCAATAACTTTTTTATCTTTATCCAGAAGCTGACCACGCGAATAAAATATAGGAGGTGGATCATTTAGCTCTAATAATTGGTCAGGATATTCTTTATCGAACCTTGTGATTAATCCAATTTCACGGTCAGACAAGGTTTTGAGATATTCTTCCGCCGTTTCCATATATTCATTACTATGACTTATTCTGTTGGCAAGATCGGCTGACATATTTTCTATTGCCATTAAAGTTCCAGCATCACTATTTACAATTCGGTCTAAACTGCCATAATAATGTATAAGAGAAGTAAATGTTCTCGGATTAACGCCGGCAAACTTACATAGAGCAACAACTTGCTGTTTTATTTTTTGGTCGAAATTCATTTTTATAATGTGAGCAGAGAAATTAGTTTTGTCAATGAATTAACTTCTTTGTTGAAAAAGAAATATATGTATATTATTCTAAAATAATAATTAATGGAGTGTAAAATTATATGAAACGAATAATAATATTATTTATATTTAGCCTGATTGGTTTTGGTTGTTCATCGCAAAACAAAGATTCCGAATATTACTTAAAATCAGGTCAGAAATCATTTCTGGCAGGAAAATATAGTGAAGCTACTAATTTCTTTCTTGATGGTTTAAAACATAGCCCGTCTAACCATGAACTTTTGTATTATACAGGGCTTTCTTACCAGAAAGAATATATGTATGATTCGTCTTTGTTTTATCTGAAAAAAGTTGATTTACTCTTTCCACATGAGAGGGAAATAAATCTAGCAATTTATCAGGTTGCTCCCAAAGTTAAAGATTGGGAGAACAGTATTAAAGCTATAAAAGTATTAATTAAATCAGGCGACAAAGAAGAAAAATACTGGAAAGATTTTATTCAATACTACGGCAATCGGGAGATGTATGTAAATTCTATGTATTATCTCAGAAAAGTTATTCCCAAAGAGCCTGAAAATATTGAACCCTATTTACAAATGTGTAATTTTTCTGCATTGGCAGAATCATTAGAAACAGCTCAGGCATATAATGATACTGCTGTTGATAAATTCGGTTATTTAGATGAATTAAAATCTAATCAAGGGACAATTTTAGCTTTCAGGGGTGAGTTAAAAAAAGCAGAAAAAATATTCAGAGAGCTTTTTAACTTAGACACAACAAATATTTATTATAAAACAAATCTTGCCAGCACTCTATCAGAACAAAAGAATATTTCAAAGAAAAAAGAAGCTCTAAAATTATTTGAAGAAGTTAGACTTCAAACATCAGCCAATAGCTTACAATTGGACTCTATTGTCAATAATCTCAAAAAAGAAATCCAGAAATAATAAAAAATTATCCTGTTTTGAATTAATAAAAAAATGGGCAGGATAATTTCTTATCCTGCCCAACGCAGGGCTGTCTCTAGGATGAGACAGAGGGGGGTCTTTATTGAGTACCTTAATCTATTTATTATAACTCCGTTGTCAATAGTTTTGTTCCAATTAAATGAAAAATGACAAAAAAATGACAAAACTAAACTGTCAACAAGAGTCATCTTAAATTAAAAATGGCTCTTCATATTTTTGATGGATGAAAAAATAAGTTAACCACGCTAACCTTAGAATTCATCAGAATCGTCTGTCAAATCTTCACAATATAATTTCCACCGAAGTTGAAAGAAATTACTTCTCATTCCTTGAGTGCTTGTATATTTACCTTTCAGCAAACCTATCGGTTGACCATTTTCAGAATAAATTTGTCCTCTCAGCCAGCCTCCAGCATGATGAAAAGCATTTTCATTTGCATTTTCATCTGGGTGTCCTTGATAAGTACCTTTAATAAACCCTTCAAATTCACCGTTTCTGCTAATCCACTTACCAAAAAATACCTCAGCTCCATCGTCATTTATTCCATAATGCCCTTCCACAAAGCCCATTACACGACTACGATGAGAATACCATACACCTTTGAACTGATTATTCCCTTGTTCATCCTGACCCCATCTACCAGAAGCAAATCCTCTGGGACAAATCTTTTTATCAAGTTTAAAAGCATTAAAAGCAACTGCGTTGGAATCATCAAGATATACAATAGTATCAAGGGATTCAAACTCATCGAGTGTAAATACACGGCTATAAGGTGCAGTTTCAAAAGCCACAGTTACAGGTAAATCATCAGGGTAGGTTGTATCAACTATGGCAACTTCTGATGAATCACCAAATGTATCAAAAATATAAGAATAGGTTGTGTCAAAAATTGGTAGAAGTTCCGGAATGAAAATATCAAAACTGATTCCATCATTATGGACTGTTGTCTGAGAAGCCCATTCAACCAAGTTTCTATCAGTTCTTTCCAAAATATAATCCTGAGTTTCTTCAAACCGAATTAGTCTTCTTACTACAATACCACCTCTGGAAATTGTCAAGCTACCAGTCCAGTCAGTAAGGCTTGTTACCGTAGAATCATAACAGAGTTGTCCCCAAATTGCCCTTAAATGGTAATAACCAGCTTCAGAATCATTAACTAAAGAATCCATGTCAGAAGCGGAAAGGATAGGATCATCAAAATCAACTGTCCCCTCTTCTTCATCTAATAAATCAGCATCTCCAAAAGCAGTAGATTCGGAAACAGCAGTATAACCGCCAAACTCATCTTCAAGATTAGTTTCAGTCGCATCATTATTGACAGAATTATCAGAACAGCCAACTGCCAATAACAAAATCAACAGAGCCATAAAAGAAACTGTTAAGTATTTCATTTTTTTATCCTCTTCATAAAGTTTATTTTGATCTTATATAACTATAATACAAAACCTGTGCCATAACAGAAACGTATTGCAAGCCACTATTGTGTCACAATATAAGACAAATAACTGTTTAGCGGATTCTATAATAATTGAACTAAATGGTACACCTGAACCGGAAAGAACAAAATAGTATTTTATTTCTCTACTGACTATTTTATCTTAGTGATAAAACCGTCTGCCGATTTTAATTTGTTTTCCGCTTCACTTTTTGAGCAGTTAAATTTTTTCATAACAATGGCTGTTTTTACACTGCCATTACTTTGGTCAAGTAATTCTGAAGCTTGTTCAATTGAAATTTCAAACATTTCCATCAGAATTTTTCTGGAACGGGCGACCAGTTTATCTGATTTTGCCTGCAAATCCACCATCAGATTACCATACGTCTTCCCCATTAAAACCATCGCTGTCGTGGAAATTAGATTAAGAACCATTTTTTGGGCAGTGCCTGATTTCATTCGGGTTGAACCGGTAATAATTTCCGGACCAACCGGAACCGAAATCAAGCAATCCAAATTTTGAATAACATCTTTTTTCAAATAAATTTCATCAGGTTTATTGCAGATTATCAAAGTGGTTTTGCAATTTTGATTTTGAGCAAATTCAAGCCCTGAAAGAGTATAAGGTGTTCGGCAGGAAGCGGCAATCCCAATTATCATATCTTTGTCTGAAATTTGATGTTTGGTCAAATCAGCAATAGCGGCATTGATGTTATCTTCGACTCCTTCTTCAGACAAAATAAGAGTATCATATCCGCCGGAAATAACACCAATTATCTTGTCTGGGTTGGTCCCAAAAGTAGGTGGACATTCTGCCGCATCAAGAACTCCCAGACGACCAGAAGTACCGGCACCAATGTAAAAAATCCGACCTCCGTTTTTATAAGTAGCGGCAAACAGTTCAGCAGTTTTTGATATTTCAGGAAGTGATTTTTTAACCACAGACGCAACTGTGTTATCTTCGTTATTTATCATTTCAGTAATTTCAATCGAAGATAACTGATCTATATTGATAGAGTTTTGATTTACTTTTTCAGTATCAAGCTTATTAAGCTGTTCTATAAGTTCGTTATAATTTTTCATATAGAACATATTAGAATTATTCTTATCTTATTCCAAGAAAATTCATAAATATTTTTGGAAATGAATTATTGAGTAATAACTCTGAGAGTATCAAAATCTGAGATAACAACTGTTCCGAAATGACCATAAATATCATTTTCAGAGATATTGTTTTCACTCTGTTCAGGTAAATCAACTGGCAGGTATAAATCAGCCAGTGATTTATCCGGAGTGCCAGATAAGGCATAAACATAAAAGTAATACAAACCGGTATCGACAGAAATGCCGGTATAAAAAATATCAATAGGGATATTACCAGTGGTAGCTAATTCGCCGGCATACTCAGAATATCTTTGGGAATTATCATTTGAGTTAAAAATAGCTATTACATAACTTTCAGCCAAATCAGAACCGCTCCAATTCAAACTGACTACACCATCGGTTGGACGCCATTGTCCGTTAGTTGGAACAATTGAAGTAATGCTAAAAGTATCCGGAACATTGACAGAAAGCCTTGTAACAGCAAAAGTACTATCATCAATCGATAATTGTATCTGACCTGATGGATAAGAATTAGCGTTATTATTTTCAAAAGTATAAATAGAATCAACTACTGCAGAACTATCATTAAAAATCAAGGTGTCGGAACCGAACATAAAATCAACATCGCCATAAGCCAGATTATCTTTTTCAACGTTGGCTACAACTGATATTTGATTATTACTTAAATTTTTTATTAAAACCCCATCCAACAAATATTCAGCAGTATTATGACTTTCCGGAGGAGTCGCTGAATCACAACCGCCAATAAAAACTAAACAAGCAATTAACAATATGGATAGACACGATTTTAACATATTTCTATATTTTATACTCATAAATTATATTATCGGACAAATAAATATGATTTTAACCAAAAAATTGTACCATTCGGTTCACTTGGGACAGCGTCAGTGTGGATTAACGTACACTTGCTGATCATTAAAATAAACAGGTTGAATTGTATCTACGTGACAGACAACGCCTTAACTGTAAATCTTTTGTCTGGCACACTTCTTGTTGTGAATTACTTCAGAAAATAAAATAATCTTATCAGTAAGGAAAGATGTTTTAGTTAGTTAAAAACAAAGTTGGTAAAGAAAAAACAACTGATAGAAAAGAAAGGAAAAACAATGAACATCAAAAACATTATGTTGACTGCATTTGCCATATTAGGTTTGGCAATGCTAACCACTCCGGCAACTCAGGCACAGACCTGTGATGGTAGCGGTGGTAATTTTGTTGATATCGACGGTGATGGTTTTAATGACAACGCCCCGGATTTTGACGGTGACGGAATCCCAAACGGTTTGGACGATGATTATGTCAAACCTGAGGATGGTAGCGGTGGTAATTTTGTTGATATCGATGGTGATGGTTTTAATGACAACGCCCCAGATTATGATGGTGATGGGATACCAAACGGATTAGATGATGACTATGTCAAACCTGAAGATGGCACTGGCTATAAAAAAGGTAAACTTGGTGAGAATCAAGGCTTGGGAATGAGACAAATTAAAACTCAGAAGTTCAATCGTCTTAAATCTTTCAATGGAAACATGTTCCAAAAACGAATTAATGCTATTGGTGCTGGTTCTGGTGTAAGTAATGGAACTGGCGAAGGAATAGTTGGTTCCGGTGAATGTGATGGAACTGGACCAAATGGTAAGCAGAATAAAGGTGGAGGCGGAAAGTAAAATAAATTTCTGTCTCTAAGAATAAAAATTGGGATGATGGTTTTAACTGTCATCCCTTTTTATTGTAAGAATTACAAAAAGGGAATAATAATGAAATTGTTACAGTTGAAAATAATGTTCTTAGTACTATCTGTCTTTATTGTTTCCAGTTTGTATGCTGATGTTATTACGGAAACAACAATCGGAAGCGGGTATGAGGATAACCTGTTTAATGATTCAAGCTCAACAAGTGATTCTTACGCTTTTATTGGAATGGATATGAAATACTATCCTTCATCTTCTGCACAACTTACAGCCGGAGCCCAATATAATGCTTTTTCAAGTTTTAGTGATTTGTCCAATCTGACAGGTAATTTATCAGCGACAATTATTCCAACCCCCGAATCATCTCCATTTTCGCTCGCTTTGACAGGAACCGCAACAGTACGTAAATTTGGTACACTGTATGAGTGGTATAATCAGGTAGGAACTTCAGTTGGCACAGATATTAGTTATAGGCTTTTGCGATGGGCACACCTGCAGTCATCTGCTTCTTATATTAACAATAATTATACTAAATCAGATTTTGGGTCAAATCAAACAGTAAATTTTGCTATGGGAATTAATTTTACAGTTCTCAATTCTAATTCTATTACATTTAAAATGGATTATTCACAACGATTATTTGATCAACCGACTCTGATACAAGAAGGATCAGGCAACTCGTTTTCTAACAACCAGAGTAAATCGGAAACTTTTGACATAACCGGTATTCTAATTCGGTACTCACGCCCGCTTGGCAAAAGGACCGGGTTAAATCTATCTCTCGGTCATCGCCAATTACATCTGGACAATGACTATACTGTTTTGGGCTATACGATTGATTATCTATCACCTTGGTCAGACCTTTGGGAAGGTATGAGTTTTTCTGGCGGTCTAAAGCATTTTTTCCCCAAGCAAATCACAACCAAACTTTCATTTGCTTATTACGACAAGAGGTTTATTGATGTAGTGGAACTCGATGAATTTACTTCTGGAACATACTGGCAAGACACCCGCGATGACCAGCTTTCCATTTTATCATTATCTATTTCGAAACCCATATTAATTCAAAGTAACAAAATGTTTACGCCTTTTTTATACTTTGAATATCGAAAAAACGAATCAACTATTCGGTTTTTTAACTATGAAAATATCATGGTTTCGGTTTCCCTAAAAATGGCAATTTAAAACTGCTAACCGCTAATCGGTTTTTATTATTTTTTCGTAGAGTTTGTTGAAAAAAATTGAATTTTCAATTTACTCTTGACGAACAAGAACAATTCTTATTTACTAATTGATACAAACAAAAGTAAATAGAAGATGTGGAAAGGGAGAATCGATTATGAGCAAAACAAAAGAAAATCTTAAAGCCGCTTTTGCTGGAGAATCTCAGGCGCGCAATAAATATAATTATTATGCCAAAGTTGCAAGAAAAGAAGGCTATCATTACATTGCAAAAATATTTGATGAAACCGCAGATAATGAACATCGCCACGCCAAAGATGAACTGGCTTTACTTAATGGCATTGGTGATACTGCCGTGAATCTGAAAGATGCAATGGATGGCGAACATTATGAAACAGTAACTATGTATCCTGATTTTGCCAAAGAAGCTAAAGAAGAAGGGGAGATGAAAGCGGCGGCTCTTTTCCAGTTAATTGCCAAAGTTGAAGAACATCATCGGGATCGCTATGAAAAGCTTCTTGATCGGGTAAAAGACAGAACGGTATTTAAAAGAGAAAAACCGATAAAATGGAAATGCTCAGTTTGTGGCTATATTCATGAAGGCACAGAACCTCCGAAAAAATGCCCCTGCTGTCAACATCCATTAGAATATTATGAACCGGCTGATATGGAATCTGATATCTAAAGTTTTATCATATATTTACCCTGCAGGAGTTATTTCTAATAAAAGATAACTCCTGTTAAATTCTGAAATTAAAAATCAATATAAGATTAAATAATAATATTTTTCTGGACCAAAATGTCTTGACAAATTTTGGGATTAATCGATATTGCCGATTGTGATAGGTGTAATTTGCTTAATTACAGTAAATTAAAGGAAAACATTGATTTATAAAAAATCACATTCTTTGGCTGATTACTTAACAAAAATTTAATTATATCTAAAGTGGATTTAAATAGTATAATATGAAAACAGACAAAATTATTATTCACGAAGTGGGACCTCGCGACGGTTTACAGGTAGAAAAAACTATTGTTCCGCTGGAAGAGAAAATCTTATGGATTAATAAGGTTATAAACAGCGGAATTGATATTTTTCAACTCGGCTCTTTTGTAAATCCTAAAGCAGTTCCACAAATGGCAGACAGTGATAAACTTTTTGCTCACTATAATATTTCAGGAAACAAACCAAAGAATGTTATCCTCTCCGGATTAGTGCTGAATGAAAAAGGTTTGGATCGTGGGATGGAATGCGGTGTTGAAATGTTCTGTATGGGTGTTTCAGCAAGTGAGACGCATAGCCAGAAAAACACTCGCATGACACCATCGGAAGCATTAACACGAATTATCCCTATGGCAAAAACAGCTCTTGGGGCTGGTAAAAAAGTACAAGTTTCGGTTCAGTCAGCTTTTGGATGCGGTTTTGACGGCGTCATACCAAAAGAAAAAGTGCTTTCGATTGTAAAAGAATATCTTGCCGCCGGAATTAAAAATGTCAGTCTTGCTGATACTGCCGGTCATGCCCAACCGCTTCAGGTGGAAGAGTTATTCTCAAGTATTAAAGAGCTTGATAACGAGGTTGAATTAGCTTGTCATTTTCATAACACTTATGGGCTTGGTCTGGCAAATTGTTATGCCGCTTTAAAAGCTGGTGTTATCTCGTTTGAATCTGCGTTTGGCGGTTTGGGCGGCTGTCCTTTTACGAAATTGCCTGCTGGAAATGTAAGCACCGAAGATTTAGTTCATTCTCTTCAAAGGATGGGCTACCGAAGCGATATAAATCTTAGTTCTCTTTTAGATACAGCAAAACAAGTAGAATCTTTTTTCAATCGTGAATTGCCTGGTGCTGTTTTAAAATCAGGTTCAATAGTTCGGTTTAAGGAAGGACAATAAAAAACATGATGAAAATTTTGGATAACATTCGTGTTATAGATATGACCAATGTCTTGTCAGGTCCATTCTGTACTTTGCATTTGGCACTGTTGGGAGCGGAAGTAGTCAAAGTTGAAGTTCCCGGAAGCGGAGACCTTGCCCGAAAACTTGGAAACACACCCGAACTTAATCAACAACTAATGGGTACCAGCTTTTTGGCACAGAATGCTAATAAAAAATCAATCACTCTGAATTTGAAGAAAGAAGAAGGAAAAGAAGTTTTCCGCAAACTTCTTAAAACAGCCGATGTTGTCGTTGAAAATTTCCGTCCCGGCGTTATGAAAAGATTAGGGTTCGCATGGGAAGAAATGTCAAAAATAAATCCAAAACTTGTTTATTGTGCTATCTCCGGTTTTGGACAAACCGGACCTGATGCCCATAAACCGGCGTATGATCAAATTATTCAGGGTTTATCAGGTGAGATGGATATCAACGGCGATGAACGTCTGCACCCTCTTCGGGCAGGATTTCCGGTCTGTGATACAGTCGGTGGATTAAATGCCGCTTTTGCTGTTATGTCTGCCCTTTATCATAGAGAACATACTGGCGAGGGTCAGGCGATTGATATTGCTCTTTTAGATTCCATCATGCCTCTCATGGGTTGGGTTGCCGCCAATTTATTGATTGGGGGGAAAGATCCGGTACCGATGGGAAATGATAATTTCACTGCTGCTCCGTCAGGTGTATTTAAAACGAAAGATGGATTTATTAATATTGCGGCTAATAAACAGGAACAATGGGAAGATTTAACTGATATTGTTGGCCTTCCGGAATTGAAAACTGATGACCGTTTTCAAGAACGCGATACACGAAAAGCAAATAGGAAACTTCTTACACCAATACTTAACGAAAAATTGACTGAAAACAATACTAAATTTTGGGTAGAAGCTCTCAATTCAAAAGGAATTCCATCAGGTGATATTCTTAATCTTGAAAAAGCTCTGACCAGTGACCAGATTAAACATCGTGAAACAATTGTTAATATAAAGGAAAAAGAGATTGGTGATTTGAAATTGTTTAACCTCTCAGCTAAATTTTCCAAAACTCCGGCAAATATTGATTCGCCTCCGCCTCGTTTGTCAGCTCACACCGATGAAATTCTTGGACAGTTAGGCTATACCGAAGAAGACTTGAAAATTTTAAAAGATAAATCTGTTATCTGATAATATGGAAATTTAAATTAGTATAGGAGCATATTTAATGGGAATGACATATGTTCAAAAAGTGCTTGCCAAAGCATGCGGAAAAGATTCCGTCAATGTTGGTGATGTTGTCGAGCCGGCGGTAAGCCTTGCGATGTCACATGAAAATGGTTCGATGGCAATGAATCAGTTTAAGGAAATTTATAAAGAAATTGATTTAGAAGCAAAGATTTGGGATCCGGAACGTATCGCAATTATTTTTGATCATCGGATTCCTGCAGAAAGCTCTAAAACAGCAACCAATCAAAAAAAGCTAAGAGATTTTGTCGGTCAGCAAGGTATTAGTAAATTTCATGATATTCGCGGCGACAAAGGAGGTATCTGTCATCAGATTCTGCCTGAATGCGGTTATGTTCGACCGGGTGGTGTTGTAGTTGGTACTGATAGTCATACTACCAGTCATGGTGCTTTGGGTGCTTTTGCATTTGGAATCGGAGCTACCGATATGTCTGCTGTTTGGGCTTTGGGAGTCGTGCTTAATGTTGAAGTTCCCGAAACTATCAAAGTTGTTGTAAATGGTAAATTTTCTGAACATGTAGGACCTAAAGATTTGATTCTGCATCTAATTGGAAGAATCAGCGCTGAAGGTGCTAATTTTAAAGTACTTGAGTTTCATGGCGAAACTATTCGTTCTATGTCAACTTCCGGTCGTTTGGTAATATGTAATATGTCTGTCGAAGCCGGGGCTACTTCCGGAATAGTTCCTCCCGATTCCGAGACGCTTCGTTATCTTAAAGAAGAAGCCGGTGTTACTGATAAGATAGAAATATTCTCACCAGATGATGATGCTGTTTACGA
>QNAD01000020.1 GCA_003641345.1 Candidatus Zixiibacteriota bacterium
AACAATTATTATTTTTGTGTCCGGTTCACCGTGGCGAGCCGTCACCTGCCGAGATATAGCAAAAGTCAAAGCTGGGGCAGGCGAGGACGTCTGCCGCCCACAAAACTTTAAAATTACGAAGGAAAGAAAATCAAAAACGTAGAAAAACAAAAATATTGGGGAAGAAAAAAGAACTTGTATTAACTGAAACTGTATCTTAGGTTAAGTGCGAATATGTCCAAACACCTTTGACGACGTACACAAGGAGGTATTTAAAGTTTTTACAAACAAATAGTAGATTTAATGAATTTTATTAAGTCCAGTTATCTTAACTAACAGAGAAAGTTAATAATGAAAAAAATATTATTAGTTATTTTTGTCTTAACTTTAAGTTGTAATAAATATAATGAGAGTGATCAAAAAGTTGATAAAAACCAAATAGAATCTATGCAACTTATAACTTTACCTGGCAAGTTAAATTGGCACAGTAACCCTACTACATTTAAAAGAGAACTTGGTATAAAGTTTAAAACTCATTGGGACTCAGATAAATATGAGAAGATTCTTTACTTTGAGGGTGGAGGGTTTGTATATACTCTATCATCTTTGGGAATGAAAGTTAGTGCAATTCGAGCTTCTTTCTTAAAAGATGATGCAAGTAATGAAAAGCTCGTTCAACTAACTATTATTGCAGAAGAAGAATACAACAATATGAAGTTTGCTCTCACAAGAAAATATGGTGCTCCTTTAGATGAGTCATTTCATAACGGAGAAATAAGATCAATGTGGATAGATAATAAGAAAAACGGAGTTGCCGTTTCAAATACTTCAGAATATAATATTACAATAATATATATTCACAATGATTATAATTTAATGAACAAAAAGAGAGAATTAGATATTTCATCAAATTATAAATTGTAATTGTTGTTTTTCAGTAAAAGATACATATATAAAAGGTTAGGTTACAATTGAGTAAAATATCTCATTTATAATGAGATAAAACTCTAACTGTTCACACACTGTCTCTGACAATCACTATCAACTTTATGATATGTAATTATTTAATAAAATTTATTTGAGAAAATTTATGATTTTGCTCGATGAACGCCCTTTAGTCAATTTTATTTTTTTGACAATCCCACCATGCTGTTTCACATAATCAGCCCCAACAATTTCCGATATTTTATAATCAGCACCTTTTGCTAAAACATGAGGCGTAATAAGTTCAATTATTTTTTGCGGCGTGTTTTCTGAAAATATTGTAACATAATCGACAGCTTCCAAACCAAGTAGTATGACTGCTCGGTCAATCTGATTTTGTATAGGGCGTGATTTACCTTTGAGCCGTTTGACGGAAATATCTGAATTCAAGCCAACAATAAGGATATCACCCATCGATTTGGCTTTTATCAAATATTCTACATGTCCTCTATGAAGAATATCAAATACGCCATTTGTAAAAACAATTTTCTTTCGTTTTCGTTTTAGATTTTTCGCAAAATCAACTAATTGTAATCTTGGTATAATGTTTTTATTCATTTTCACTCAGAATTTTTCGAGGCAGTGACATTGCCGTTTTGGATATTATAATCAAGTTCTTCTAATAATTGTTCTTTTGTTACCGAAGAAGTTCCGATTTCACCGACAGTTATACCAGCTCCGGCATTAGCAATAATAGCGGCTTCAACTAAATCAGCTCCGGCACATGTAGCTGAAACAAAAGTAGCGATAACCGTATCGCCGGCACCGGTAACATCATACACTTTTCTTGCAAAAGTAGGAATATGGCTTGGTTCGACTCCTTCTCTAAACAATGACATTCCATCAGAACCTCTTGTAATCAGAATTGATTTTGCCTGCAATTTTTCAAGCAAGCCATGCCCAACCTCTTTTAAATCCAAATCAGATTGAATTCTCCGACCATAAGCGAATCCTGCTTCGTGATGGTTGGGTGTAATAACCGAAACTTTTTTATAATTGTAAAAGTGAGTTTCTTTTGGGTCAACCGCTATAAATATTCCTTTTTTCAAACAAGCATCAATAACTTTTTCAAGTAACGGTTTTGTAATCACTCCTTTACCGTAATCAGATATTATAACGGCTTTGATTTCAGGAAGGACAGATTGGAAAACAGAGAAAATTTTATTTTGAACTGTATCATCTAATTCATGTCTGTTTTCTCTGTCTGCTCTGACAATTTGTTGGTTATTGGCAATTATTCTCGTTTTAATGGTTGTTTGACGATTATTATCAGTAACAAGGAATTCTGATGAAATTTGGCAGTTTTTTAGAAGCTGGGAAAGCTTTATCGATGCTTCATCAGCACCAACTGTGCCAATCATAATCGGTTCATCGCCCAATGTCCTAATATTTGAAGCCACATTGGCGGCACCGCCTAATAATAGTTTGTCAGAGTCGATTTCCACAATTGGTACCGGTGCTTCCGGAGAAATACGATTCACATTTCCGAAAAGGTATTCATCGAGCATAATATCGCCTAAAATCAATATTTTTGATTTTCCGATGTTTTGTGTAATCAGATCAACTCTTTCTTTTTTTAGAAGCAAATTCCTTTCCCTTCATCATAAACAATTGGTTGACTTAACAGTCAAAAATATTAAAATGTATAGCATCGTACAAGCGAAGAATTAAAAAAAAGGAATAAATATGTCAGAAATGAGACAACAACAGATAAATATTGAATTAGGCGAAAAAGAAGCCGAAGGAATTTATGCCAATTTAGCAATGATTGTCCATTCACCAACGGAAATAATCATAGATTTTGCCCGCATTATGCCGCGTGCCAGTAAAGCCAGAGTTCAATCAAGAATCATTATGACTCCTATGCACGCTAAAATACTCCTCAAAACCCTGGAAGATAATATTAAGAAATTCGAGGATAAACACGGTGAAATTAAAATCCAAGGCATGAATCATCAGAACAAAAATATCGGGTTTGAACAAAATTTCGATAATAGCAAAAGTGAGGAAAAAAAATGAGCGATGGAAAATTCGCTTTCGTATTACACAGCCATTTACCTTATGTTCTTTCGCATGGACGGTGGCCACATGGTACAGACTGGTTGACCGAAGCCGCGGCAGAAACTTATTTACCCATTCTTAAAGTAATTGGCGAGCTTGTCGAAGAAGGATATCATCCCAAATTAACAATTGGTATATCTCCTGTTCTTTGTGAACAACTAAACGATTTTAGTTTCAAAGAGGAATTTGTAACTTATCTGAATCAAAAGATTAAAGCCGCCAAATATGATAGCGAAGAGTTCTATAAGTTTGGTCAGAAAAACATGCATAAAAATTCGCTATTTTGGGAAAAATTTTATTCTGATACGCTTAATCAGTTTAATGACATTGGCCAGGACATACTATATGAATTCAAAAAACTTCAAGATGGTGGTTATGTAGAAATTATTACCTGTGGAGCAACTCACGGATATTATCCGCTTTTATCTCGTGATGAATCTTTGCAGGCACAAACCAAAATGGCTGTTAAGAATTACAAAAAACATTTTGGTCAAGCACCTAAAGGAATATGGTTGCCGGAATGTGCCTATCGTCCGAGTTACAACTGGACTCCGCCGGTACCAATTAATGGACAACAGAAAAGTTATCCACGCAAAGGAGTTGATGAATTTTTATCAGAAAATGGGATTGATTACTTTATTATTGATTCGGCTCTGTTAAAAGGTGGGAAGTCGGTAGGTGTTTATATTGATCGTTTTGATGCCTTAAAATTACTCTGGGGTGAATTTGAAAAACAGTATCAACCAAGAGAAGAAGAAAAAGATAAAACTCCAAGAGAAGTTTACCTAATTTCTTCTGCTGAAGAAGGCAAAAAACCAACAGCTATATTTTCTCGTGATCCTGAGACAGGACTATTAGTCTGGTCAGGCGAACATGGTTATCCGGGTGATGGGAACTATCTTGATTTTCATAAAAAAAGATTTCCCGGCGGACATCGTTATTGGGCAGTTACTTCATCTCAAGCAGATTTGGCTGACAAAGTTGAGTATAATGTTGAATCAGCAATAGCTCGAATTCCTGAAAATAGTGACCACTTTGTAGGAAAAATCGAAGAGATTTTATCTAACTATGCCAGTGAAAAAGATAAGAATAGCACTCCGATTTTAGTTGCTCCTTACGATGCTGAGCTTTTCGGACATTGGTGGTTTGAAGGCCCTCAATTTTTAAAAGCTGTTTTAAAAAATCTATGTGTAAGTGAAAAAGTTGATTTAACTTTCCTTTCCGACCATCTTGAAAACACAAAGCCAAATCAGGTAGTTTCAATTCCTGAAGGTAGCTGGGGAGAAGGTAATCATCACTATATATGGTTAAATAAAAGCAATGAATGGACCTGGACTCATATTTATGAGTCCGAAGAAAAGATGTGTCAGTTGGCGGCCATATGGGTTGAAAAATATAAGCATGATGCATATCTGGAAAGAATTCTTAAACAGTTAGCCAGAGAATTAATGTTAATGTCAGCCTCTGATTGGCAGTTTTTGATTTCAACTTTCGCCGCCAGAGATTATGCAGAATTAAGATTATCTGAGCATTATTCAGATTTCAAAAAAATAGCTGAAATTGCCGAAGGATACATGAAAACCAAAAAAGTTTTAGATACTGATTTGCAATTTCTTGAAGATTGCGAAACACGGGATAAACTGTTTTCAGAAATTGAACTTGAATGGTTTGCCAAAGTAGAATATCCAGTTTAAAAAGTATTATTTTTGTTGAATAACAATTACACTCATATCAATTTATGTTGATATGAGTGTAATAAATGAAACAGAAAAATGTCCCTTTTGTAAGGAAAAGATTCAAACAGGTGCACTTCGTTGTAAGCATTGCCATGCTGACTTATCACAAAAAAAGAAAAAAAATTCTTATTTTACTAAATTAAATAATTTCAGAACCGGTTTTCTCTCCGGTCTTTTGTTTATGCTGGTAATTGCAGTTCTTATTTACTTTCAATATTACTATCCTAACTAAATAGGCTCAAAGAGGATTGTTGGAAAAGTTAAATTCCTATTGCTACTGTAAAAGTTAGTTGATTCGTGGCGAGAATTATTTCAAATTAATTAAAAAGATAATTTTGTCTTTATTATAGATTCGAAATACCGAAAGATTTAAAGTGAAATCCACAAGCCTTCATCGAAAATAATTGCAATTTTGTTTATGTTATCTCAAATAATAAAACAACTCGTTTTTTTATTTCATGTGAGGCTTTAGAATTATACATAACCAGCATTCTAAGAGATGTTTGTTTTGGCAAGAGTTTTTTCTATCATTGCAGTTACAACCTTTGAATTGATTGGCTTAACAATGTAGTTCTTAGCTCCACATTTTATAGCTTCATACACTTGACTCTGTTCATTGTGAGCACTGATCATAATAATTATGGCTTCAGGGAAATCTACTATGATTCGTTTTACAGCTTCGATACCGTCCATTATAGGCATATTAATATCCATTGTCACAAGATCAGGCTGGTTTTTCGCAAATGCCGAACAAGCCTGCGATCCATTCTCAGCCTGAGCTACGACCTCATGCCCGGCATCAGTCAGAATTTTAACAAGATTTCTTCTCATCATTTTTGAATCATCTACAATCAAAATGTTTGCCATTCTTACTCTCCTACTATAGCTACAATAAATTGTGTATTCTTAGTTTCCTTCAGACATTAGAAGACTAACACTGAACTTACCTTGGTTGGTTTTTATAACAGCTGTCCACATTTCCGGTCCTGCAAAGCTAAGATGCGAAGCACCTTCCGTTGTGCAAGTAGTTGGTGTTCCAATAGTTATCATGTTGTTCGTTTTCGGAAGAACATTAAGTGTACTTCCAGTAACGATATTTGCAATTTCGGACATAGTGTCACCCAAATATTCTTTTTCTTCACTTTCGGTAAGTTCGCCAATAGCGAATTTACGAACAAGGTGCAATGCAAGATCATTGTCAAAGCCCATTGCGAACACTGCTGAAAGAGCACCTTTTAAACTGATAAGAGAAATAACTCCATCAAGCTCTAAAAGTTCAGTTTTCATCTTCGATTTACTTAACTCAGTATCTATTGTCAGATCCATCTCTTCGGTCATATATGATTTTGCACGATCAATAATAGTATCCATTGTCAGTTCTATGGAGAACTTAGGAACTTCAAAGGCTTCGTTGACTGGGACAGAGAATATAAAAGTTGTTCCTTCGCCTATTTTTGTTTTTACTTCAACCTGTCCACTCAATCGATTAAGTTCTTCATTAATGGCAGATAATCCAATTCCTCTTCCTGAATATTCAGTCGGTGTTTCTCGAGTAGATAAATTATCTTCGAATATTAATTTCAGTAATTCTGTATCATTCATTTTCTTAGCTGTATCTAAGTCACAAATCCCTTTTGCAATTGCCTTTTGCTTTACTAGTTGTACATCTATTCCCGCTCCATCATCGCTAATCTCCAAAATAAGAGTTCCGTCATTAACTTTAATACAACATTTGATTTGGGCAGATTCGTTTTTCCCTCGTTCCTGACGTTTCTCAATAGATTCAATACCATGATCAACAGAGTTTCTAAATACATGTACCAAAGCTTTACAAAAATTACCGTACAGTTCAGGATTTACAGAAATATCATCACCTTCAATAATCATCGGTTTTGTCGGTTTTTGGAGCCGATCTGACAACCTTTCCACATACTCTGGATATGAACGCAACAATTCCTTAATGGAACGATAGCGCAATTTCTTTATTTTAGGAAGAAGTTGTCTGAGTTCACTAGGTGATAGAAGTTGGGTCATTTCTTCTTCTATTTCATTAATCTGTGAAGATTTGATATCAAGGGCAGGCTCAGAATCAAAATACGACTGGCCCAGGGTGGCTCTCAAAATTTTAATTTCTTTGTCTGGCCATGTTCTCATATTTGATTCATCAAATAATTTTTCGATTGTTGCAATGTCTGTATGTTCGCTATCCTTCTGTAATTTGGATAGGTGTGTCTCCATACTATCCAGCTTTGATACTAAGTGCGTAAGTTCAAGTTGACTAAAAGTTCCCTTGAATGTGTGAATACGCCTGTAAATTTCATAAAGTTTCTCGTCAGCTGACCCAGGTCCTTGAAGAATTTGTCCAAAATGTATGGTGCAGAAATCTTCATAATCCGAAAGTGATTCGACAAGTTCCTTATATTGTACTACTGCCCCGACAACCATTTTGAGGTTTCTTCTTTCCTCTCCAACTTGATCCCTTAGTCGTCTGGTTTTAGTAACATCAGTAAGGATTGCCATCAATTTCATTTCCCCATGACACGCACCAATAATTCTGCGAAATTTAATTTCGATGTACTTATTATCACTCAAAGATACTTCTGAAGGCAATAGACTAAAAAACACTTCTTGTCTATCTTTGTCTGTTTCAACAAAAATATCATTTAGTACCGATTTCAGAAATGTTCTTTGAGCTTCGTCATCAGGGAAAATTAATTCAGGAAAAGATCTATCCCATATTTCTCCCTCAAACATAATTCTACATTCTTGGCTATATTGCAGATCAATTTTCATATTTTGACCAAATGTGAGAAATCCCTGTCCCACATTATCCAAAATATTCTGTATTCTTTCAGCTTCGTCAAGGAGCACAGACTCTATTTTCTCACGACCATCAATTTCCTCTCTCAATAAGGTCGTCTGCAAAGCAACCTGATGTTCAAGATTTTCTTTAAATTTCTGTTCATTCTCTTTGGTGGAGAGTTCATCGGGCATATCATTGACGAAAAAACAGTTGTATTCTTTTCCTCTCAAAGCAAGATAGTGAGAAGCCATTGTGACGCGAATTTTCTGGTTGTCCGATGTTACCAAGGTTAATTTCTGAACACGAGATAGATTTTTGCGTATCGCTTGGAAGTTATCAACCCACGTAGTTTTCGAAAAGTCAGGGACAATATCAAATATAGTTTTAGTTACCAAGTCAGGTCGAACATATCCCAAAAGACTACAGGCTGCATCATTAACAAAATTAATGCTACCGTTATCTCTTGTCCAAATGATGGCATTTGAAAAATGTTCCATAGCAAATTGAGCAAACTGGAGCGTTAATTCAGCTTGTTCATATTCAGCAATACTTACCCTTTCATCGCTACAACTTGGAATATCAACGCTCTCCTTTTGGTTTTTATCTCTTATTTGCATGTGTCCCATTTTCAAATTATTTGCCAAATTAAGCTTGTGTGGGCTCTGCAAGCTACAATAGCAAACAGAATCTATTTGACTTATCGGCTTATATTGAAAAAATATGACTGCTGTTATTAAAACACCCTAATCATACAAGAAATTTGACAGGCAATTGGCATAACTGCATACTTCTTAATAGATTAACCACAAAATCAAATTTTTTATAAAATTGTAACACTTTTGCACAGTTTGCAGATACTTTTTTAATATAGAAAGTTATTTGGTGAAGATTTTCATCAAAATAAAAGAAAAAACGTTTATTTGTTGTCATAATGAGGGAGAAGTATCTAACCCCTATTTTTAAATAGAAAATGCCAGCAAAGCAAAGATAGTAGTTTGGAAGTGAGCGATTGTTAATGTCTTTATTTAGTTTTTCGGGTTCTGATTGCAATTTCTGTTTTTTGTGTCAGGCATAGCTGAATTAATTTACGAAGTTGTATGGGTAAGAGAATTAACACTTGTTCTGGGATCATCTACTTATACCGTTACCACACGGGCTTCAACCTGTTTTTCTCTGAAAAAACAAAAATTATCTTAAATCAATAAATATTTAATTGTTGTATTTTTAGATGATTAACAATCCGGTTCTGGTCCACCTCCAAATAGATAATTTGCCAGTTGGGTTAGGTCGCTGATAGTTATTTGTCCATCGCTATTTAAGTCACCAGAAACTTCTAATGGTAGAGATGGACCGCTTTGGAAAAGATAAGCAACCAAATATGTAAGATCACTAATAACAGGTCCTTCACCATCGCCATTTATATCTCCACAGATATAATTAGGTGCACTATAGAAACTAA
This sequence comes from Candidatus Zixiibacteriota bacterium, assembly GCA_003641345.1. The sequence continues at coordinate 9,023 of QNAD01000020.1, forward strand.
ATTCCTTCTCTGAATAACTTCCTGTTTCATCTTCGGCGTGGGCAGTGAAGGTTACCATACCAGTATCAGATAGGATGCCACTTACTAATCCTGCATTGTTGAGAGCTAATCCCCAAGCGGCGAAATCATCGTATTTATCACTGTATGTCAGAGTTCCCGTTCCACCTGATGCAGTAAGTTGAGCTTCGTACTGCTCTTCATTGGTGCCTTCTAACAATGAATCGGTTGTTATGGTGACAGCGGGGTTGATGGTTATTATCAGAGTTTTTTCATCTGTAGAATTAACGACATCGCTAACTTCTGCGGTGAAATTAATTGGTCCTGCAACAATAGCAGTGCCTGTCAAGCTCCCATTTGGAGCAAGAGAGAGACCAGCACCGCCTAATTCACCATGCTTGTCAGACCAGTTCAGTAAACCACTGCCGCCGGTTGCTGTCAGCTGAACGGCATAAGGTATGCCGGCAGTCCACTCAGGAAGAGAAGTTGTAACTATTTCTACTGCAGGATTTATTGAAAAGGAGTAAATTTGTTCGGCAGTGCTGTCCATTTCGTCGGTAACTTCTGCTGTGAACGTAATTGTACCACTATTCATTGGTGTTCCGGAAACAAGACCGCTGGAACTTATAGTTAGGCCAGTGCTTAATAATTCGTTATTTTTATCTGTCCATGTGAGCGTACCTATTCCACCGTTTGATTCCAACTGTTCGGAATAGGCAATACCTGCTGTCCAACCAGGAAGGGAAGTTGTAATAATTTCCAATTCGCTGCCATAGTTGCAAGAGTAAACAGTTATTTGGAAATCATCTAATGCCGCTTCAACTACAGAGCCTGAACCCAAATCAGAGGCATCAAATCTCATTTTCATTTGTGCTGTTTGTGTAACGTAATCCGTTACATAAAAAGAATGCTCAAACCATCCACCGTTAGCCTGATTTACGGGTCCTACTGTTTCTACTAATACCCAGGATACACCGTCGTTGTTAGATATAAATATATTCATTTCATCATTATTTGGATCAGCCCCATTGTTGTTAGAGTACCAACGAGCGTAATGGATCAAGGCATCATCGACTGTAGAGAGGTCTATAGTAGGTGAAGTTAGAGTAGTAGTTCCGTCGTCAACATCAGAATCATCATCAGCGCTGTCTGTCAGATAGCAAAAGCTGGATCCATCGAAATCATTAGGAGGATCTCCTCTATCTCCGCCGCCAATTGGAACTCCGCGATTCCAGTCTCCAGCTGTTACGATTCCGCTTACCGTCCAACCTTTGTCGGTTTCGAAATGATCTTCAAAAACATTGTTTATACCGCTTGTAACTATTATCGACCATGGTGATGATGGATCAGGGTCATACATAGTACCGTTTACAGCTTCATCAACACTTATATAAAACAATAGCTCGTCATTACATGAGACGGCTGGAAGCGTTGCTTCATATTCGTTAATTCCAACCAGAAACATATCTTCAGTTTGGACCAATCCACCGTTGATGGTATAATGCAACTTTCCTGAACCAGGTACCGGTACACCGCTACCGACACTAGTAACCATAACTGTAAATGATTTAGTTTCGAGTGGGGATATAGTTTCAGGGATACTCTCAGGATAGCTGAAAGCAAGATCGCGAGCTTGTCTTATGGAAACTGTCGGGTCACCAAAAAGGTTAATTTCATAGTAGCACCATCGCATACAACTTTCATTTATACGATAGAGGTTATCTTCTTTTGAATCATGATTAGCTCTGCCTATCGAAGCATTACCTTCGCTTGGATTAAATATAGCGTCCCAGAACTCGCGATTAAATCTCTGGTTGGGACCATCAGTGCTGTAACCTGAACCCCATCCATATCGGGCGTTCATTATTACAGCAAAAGCTCCAGCGTCAGTTTTTATATTCATATATTCCGCCCAGCAGTCGGTGCCGTCGAAATGTCCAGCTAAACATGTTTGGGAATAAACTAAACAATGATTAGTATTATTTAGCTGATTTAGAATATCATTATTATATAATTTCATCGCATAGTCTGGACTACCGTGTCCTAAGTGATTAATAATGTGAAGGTCGTCATTTATATAATTGGTAAGATCTGATTGAGGCCATGTGTAATCCTGTTCATATAAATCATTAACGGTATAGATATCAGAGGGAATTCCAATAGTTGTGTAGCCGTCTGCAGTAGATCCGTCCACATTCTGTTCCATAATTGGTTTGGCATAATCTGATAATCCACCAAATCCAAGATATTCGCCAACCATAAGAACATTATTAAGATAAGCATCATTTGACGTTAGGTACTGAATTGTCTTATTCACAAATCGGTCAGCTTCCTCAGTATTTCCCGCGGCGGCACGACCAATGTATATTTCAGCTATTAAATCAACATCACCACCGCCTTCACCGTCGTTAGGTTCGCCCCAGTTGGAGTCGCCATCATAGTTATAAGTACCATCTAAACAGGCGAAGTAAATGTCTGATGGCATTTCGTATTCTATTTCGGCTTCAGAACCATCCCAAGATCTGACATATAAATTTTTTGCCGGTATAATATCATCATCGGCTCCAATAATTACGTATTGAATACCATTAGCGAGGTATTGGTTCCTTATGTAATCACGAATATCATCGGGGTCGGTAGAACCGATATCAGTAGTAGTATGAATCTCTGTATCAATTCCAGTTGAATTATGAAAATCCTTGAGGGGTTGAAAAGATGGCATTAGTGTTTCAGTAGTAATTATCAGTAAATCATAATCTCCGGCTTGAGAGTTTTTAGTAGTGCTATTTAATTCAGCAACTTCCGGATTGTCAACCATATCGAGTATTTGTGCGTAATCGTCATTTAATCCGCGGAATAGTGATGCCTCTTGGTTTGCATCGACTGTATTTACAGTAAAAGTGAGTTTTGGGTAATAATACAATTCTCCTGTTGACGGTATATATTCAACAGGATTCAGTTTTAGAATCAAAATCTGATATCCTCGGAATTGCTGAATGCCGATATTCTGAAATCTTTTTTCAGGAAATGGTTGGGTTGATTGATAAATTGTCGGGTCAAGTGTCAATGCAGGGGCAGAGCCGGGGGCAGATGATAATTTAACGGGTCTTGCCACAGGTTCAATGAAATAACCATCGCCCAAAAAGATTTTTTCACCATACTCAACGTCAATATTCTCAACTTTGGTACCAAGCGGCAGAAGAATATGAGCACCATCGGTCGGAAGTGCCGGTTGGCCGATATTTCCACCTCCGGGTGCATTGTTTATAAACACACGGTCGTAGGATTCTCCATCTATCATTATAGTTTCAATTTCCGGTCGGTCAAAACTATATTCAATTACCAGTTGCTCTGCAGTAACAGTTGTTGTAGTAAACATAATAGACAGTAACGCTATTAGGATAAAACTTACTATATTAGCTGTCTTATGTTTTTTTTGATACTCTGGTTTCATACTTTCTCCTAAATTCTAAATAAATATTATCGGAATATTGACCAAGACTTTTCATATAGATGCTTACAAATCGAGGTTGATGTTTTTATCATTTTTAATATATATAAATCTGCTAAAATTGCAAGTAATATCTGCGTTTATCTCTGTGTCGGTTTTTGAGGTTTTACTGCAATTTAGGTTGTTTTGTTGTTTTTTGAGTATATTAGTTATGTAGTAGCTATAATAAAAAAGTCGGGAATTTTAAATTCCCGACTTTTTTTAAGTTATAAAAAAATTAATATTACTGTTAAATAAATCAGGCTACTTTAGTAAAAGTTAGTACTACATCGAATTCTACCATGACTCCTTCTACTTCTTCCTCT
>QNAD01000021.1 GCA_003641345.1 Candidatus Zixiibacteriota bacterium
CTGCGTGGAGTGAAGTCCTTCTGGGATTTAATGAGTTTATTGAGAAAAAGCTGGTAGATGAAGCAGAAATCTTACCGGGTAAAATTAAAAAAGGTAATAAGCTTTTTGAAAATGATTTCTTTACAATTACTGAAAATAAAAATTGGATAGGGTTTGAATGTAAAGCACAAAAAGAAGGGGACGTAACTGGTAATATTCTTTTTCAACATCAAAATAATTTAGATAGCATCTCATCTGCTCTTTTTGAAGAACAATATAACCGTCGTCAATTGTTTGAAGGTTTTCGTTTTGGAGTAAAATACGACCAGAATGAGGCGGGGCTTTATGATTATGGCACTAATCATCTTTTAGCTAAATATATATGGGGCATTTCTCCTTCCGATAAGTATTTTGACAAGGAAAAACGGGTTGTTAATATTAAAATGAAAAAAATATTATTCCCCGATGGAATCCCAAAGAAAAATAATTTTAAGTTGCTTCCTGATTGATTTCTGATAAAATTTTCCTGATGGAAACAATCATAATTATCATAGCTGTATTTGCAGGTTTAAGTTTTATAGTTTCATTAGCTGTTTTGGTTTGGTTATTTCGACTTAATAAAACTGATAGTTCCCCAGTATTACAGCAACAGCTTGAATTACTTAAATCTGACCTGATCAATAAACAATTTGAAAACCTTATATCTATTAGAGATACTCTTGACAAGTCTAATAAAACAATCAACGAAAACTTATCTGAAAATAGAAATACTCTTGATAATAGGTTGAAATTATTTGGTGAGATAGAAAACAGACTGGGCGAGCTTACAACTAAAACGGAAAAAATTGAAGAGCTGGGGATTAATATTGTAGCTCTTTCGGAACTTTTGAAACCACCAAAAATCAGAGGTGCTTTCGGCGAAGTATTACTTGAAAATTTTCTGGGTGAAATTTTACCATCCCAACATTTTGACAGACAGTACAAATTTAGAAGCGGTCAAAGAGTTGATGCTGTGATTTTTCTTTCGGAGAAAGTCTTGCCAATTGATTCAAAATTTCCCTTGGAATCATTTCAAAGGATTGCAAGTGGTTCCGATAAAGAAAATTTAGAAAAAGAATTCATTAAAACAGTCAAGAAACATATTGATGATATCTCTATTAAATATATCAGACCGGATGAAAACAGCACCGAGTTTGCGATGATGTATATTCCGTCCGAATCTATTTATTATCATTTTATATCTCTTAAAAACGGTGAAGGCTTCGATTATGCGTTAAAAAAGAGAGTTATCCCAACTTCACCCGGGCATATATACGGTTTTTTGATTTCATTGCTCTCGGTTGTAAAAGATATTGGATTTAATCAAGCCGGAAGTGAATTATCGTTAGCATTAAGAAATATTACTGAATCAATCAATAATATCAATACATACTTCAAAAAGATAGAAGGTTCAATCAGATCACTTTCAAACAATAGCGAAAAAGCACAAAAAGAAACAAACGCTATTTTGAAAAATATAAATAAGTTAAACGAGGAAGAAACTGAATAATCAGGAACCTATTAATATTATTTACGGTTGATATTTGAGTTTTCAATTTGTATTAGATTTTCGCCAGAGCTTGCTCCATGTCAGCCCTCAAATCTTCAAACTCTTCAATACCGATAGAATATCTTACAAGTTCATCCTTGATTCCCGCTTTCTCTCTTTCCTCTTTAGGAACGCCGGCATGGGTCATTAAAGCAGGAGACTGTATCAATGATTCAACGCCACCCAAAGAAACTGCCAGAGTATTGAGCTTAACATTATCCAGCAAAGTTTTGGCTCCTTTTAAGCCGCCCTTTACTCCAAAAGACATCAATGCACCGGGACCTCGCATTTGCTTATCTTTTCCAACAAGATAATACATAGGATGGTCTTCGTACCCGGGATAAAATATCCACGTTATTTTTTCATGATTTCGAAGGTAGTCTGCCATCCGAATTGCACTTTCCTGCATTCTTTCCATTCTAATTCCAAGCGTTTTTACACCACTAAAAAATAGAATTGCATCATGAGGAGACAAAATCCCGCCTGTATTTGTAACAACACTTCGCAGTCCATAATAATCTTTCTCGGTTTTTGCAATTAGTATGCCTCCTACAGCAGTAGCATGTCCTCCTATTGATTTTGTCATTGAATGAAGGACAACATCTGCTCCCCAATCAAGAGGATTCTGCAGATAAGGAGAGCAAAAAGTATTATCAACAACCAATGGGATTTTGTGTTCCTTTGCTATAGCTGAGACCTTAGAAATATCAGTTATTGCCAGAGTCGGATTAGCGGGAGTTTCGATATAAATCAACTTGGTATTCGGTCTTATTGCTTTTTTGATATCGTCAACAACTGATGTATCCAAAAGAGTGGACTGAGCACCCCATTTTTTATAGAAAGATGAATTTTCAAGTATTGTTCTGGAAGGTCCATACATTGATGCAGTTGCAATAGCATGACTATCTTTGTCAAGGAAATGAAAATAAATTGCACTCACCGCCGCTATACCAGAACCTGTTGCAATTCCCCCATAGCCGTTTTCAAGTTTGGCGATTTTCTTTTCTAACGCATTAACTGTGGGACTGGATAACCTGGAATATATTCCTTCTTTGTCTTTGCTTGCAAATCTTTCGGCTCCGTCATCGCAGCTTTCAAAAGCGTAGGTTGAGGATTCCTCTATGGGAGGATTTACAGGTCCTGAATGGGCGTGGTAACCAGCATGTACAGCATTAGTATTAAACTTTGAATTATGATCGTTTTTCATTTAGGATTTTCCTTCCGTAAGATAAAAAAAGAATGTTAAATTTTCTTGACTTTGACTCGTAAAATTCTCTGACCTTTAATGCTTTCTATTTCAAAAATAAAACTATTCCACCTAATTTTCTGAGTCAGTTCAGGGACAGAACCGACCAAGTCATAAATTAAACCGCCAATCGTTTCCGATTCTTCCTGTTCATATTCAGTATCAAAAAAATCCTGTAGTTCTTTGACCAGCATTGCCGCATTAGCTAGATAAGATCCATCAGCAAGTTTTGAAAATTCAGCTTCCTCCAAATCATGCTCATCCTGAATATCACCTACAATCTCTTCAATAATATCTTCAAGCGTAACCAAACCGGCGACTCCACCATATTCATCAACAACAATAGCAATATGAAGGTGCCGAGCTTTAAATTCTTTAAGTAAATCTCTAATAATTTTTGATTCCGGAACAAAATACGGGCGTTTTAAGTATTTATGAATATTAAACTTCTCTCCTGGTTCCGGCATTTTACTGAATAAATCTTTTATGTATAATATACCAATTATTTTATCAATTGATTTTACAAAAACCGGATAGCGTGAAAAACCTTCTTTTAAAACTAATGATTGAATCTCTTTATACGATATTTTTTCTTCGATTCCGGTAATATCAATTCTCGGTATCATAATTTCTTTAACAATTGTTTGGTCAAGTTGAAAAATTTGAGTAATCATCTCTTTTTCATCTTCTTCAACTATATTTTCGCTGATGCCGGCTTCATCGGCAAGAGCTTCAATGGCACGTTCAATTATTTCATCTTTTTCTTCTTCGGTAGCATGTGCTTTTTCTCCGGATTTTTTTAAAGAATTACGATAAATATTTATAATCGGTAAAAACATTTTATATACAATTTCAATCAGCCATAATCTTTTTAACAAATTTAACGAAATCACATCACGTGAAGCTTTTCGTGGCAACAATTCTACAAAGAAAATATATAAAAGCCAAATTACTACTAATCCAACTGGGATAGAGATTTTAAGTGATGTGTGGAATTCATCTGATAAACTGCTCAGAAGACTTACTGCAAATACAGAAATAATAATCAATATAAAAGACTTATAAATGATAGCAATTTGAGTAAATACTCTTGGATCATCAGCAAGTTTTGTAATAAACTCTTTCCGTTTTTTCGAAACCTTTGGAAATAGTAATTTTACTTCATCCGGATCAATAAAAATTGCCAACGAATATAACGAAACTACATATGCGGTAAAATAGCCCATAATGATAAGAAATATATATATTAATTCTGCCATCAGTTAGTTTTCTCCATACAAACAATCCCAGAAATACTCTTCCCGAACATTCATGATTTTTTCTTCATCCGGTTTTATATGATCGTATCCGAATAAGTGAAGTAATCCGTGCGTGATCAGCCTGATTAGCTCTTCGGATAAAGTTGCCTTATAACTTTTTGCCTGTTTTTTTGCAAAAGGAACAGATATATAAATTTCACCGAAAACCCCTTTCGGTTCGTTCATCTTATCGATATTAAAAGATAATACATCGGTAGCTACTTCTTTATTTCGATAATATGAATTGAGTTCTTTTATTTTAGCATCGGTTGTAAAAATAAGTTGAACAGAACAGGTACTGGCAGGGTCTGCTTCTTCCTCCATAAGCATATCAAACAATTCTTTAATTTTTTTAGCTGGAAGCCTAACTTTGGTTTCTTTATGTATAACAAGTTTCATATTTAAGCTTCTGTTTTCTTTTCGTCTTCATCTTTGTCCGGATATTCTACACGATGGTGAAAAGCACCTATCAAAACTTTAGCAAAAGATTTTTTAATTTTGGCTAAGTCACGAAGTGTTAGCGGACATTGATCCAATTCGCCGGATTGAAATCGGTCATCGATAATTTTTTGTATCAGATTATTTATCCGAGCCGGTTTAGGGTTTTCAAGGGTTCTGCTGGCAGCCTCGACAGCATCAGCTAACATAGCAATACCAGTTTCACGTGTTTGTGGTTTTGGTCCAGAATAGCGGAATTTCTCTTTGTCAACATTTTCTCCGTTTTTTATGGCTTTGTTATAAAAATATTTCATAACCATCGTTCCATGATGTTCTTCAATAAAATTTAAAACTGCATCTGGAATATCATGTGCCTCGCCCAACAACCTTCCTTTTTTCACATGTGAACCTAAAATAATAGATGACATACTTGGGTTAAGGGTTTCATGTTTCGACTTTATTCCTAACTGGTTTTCAACAAAATATTCCGGAATTTCAATCTTTCCAATATCATGATAATAAGCTCCAACCCTGGCTAAGAGCGGGTTGCCATCAATAGCTTTAGCGGCCGCTTCGGAAAGATTGCCAACACTGATAGAGTGGTGATAAGTTCCGGGAGCTTCCATAGCTAGTCTTTTTAACAGAGTATGATTCATATCCGAAAGTTCTAAAAGGGTAAGGTCAGTTGTAAATCCAAATAATGATTCAAATACAGGTAATATGCCAATCACTAAAAAAGAACATATAACGCCGTTTATTAATCCATATTTAGTTTCTTCCAATATAGAGACTGCCGGCGAAAGCATTAAATTTTCAATTAGAGTTATATATACAACGTAAGCAAAAGCAGTTACAAATATAATTTTGAAAAAATGAGAACGCCTTCTAACTTCTTTTGAAATAAAACAACTAATATTCCCTACAAAAATAGTCATCAATGCGGTTGAAAAATCAAAGCGATGCATAATTCCAAGTAAAATTGCCAAAATAAAAGTACTGAAAATACCTACTTCTACATCATATAAAAGGGTAAGCAAAATTGAAAGAAAAGCCACCGGATACAGATAGGTTGAAAGCTCCCAATGATTGACCAAATTTATAAAAAATAACTGTAAAGCAAAAGCTAATAGAATTGCTAACAGTTTTGTATTTGATGAAAATACTTCTTTTCTAAAAGTGAATAGAAACAAATACAACAGAGAAAAAGCACCTAAAACAAATAGAACCCTTGCAAAAGCCGGTAGCATCGATTTAAAGAAACCTTCCTGAACTGCCTGAGAACGAATAATATTTGTCATTTCCTTGAGGATTAATTCTTGACGTTCATTGACTTTATTACCCGCTCTAACAATAATATCACCTTTTTGCACTATTTCTTTGGTGTTGGATATTTCAGCTAAGTCTTTATGGATTTGTTTATTATATTCTTCAAGATTAACTTTTAGGTTTGGCTGGATAAAATTTCGCCCAATCAAATAATAATATTCAACATCAATAGAATCAGTGAGGTAAATTTCATTTAAAGACTTTAACAATTTTTGCTGAGCACTTGAAATATTTAAAAGTTTGGCTCTGCTATAAATATTTTCACTCTCCCCAATCCTAACAATCACTGATTTATTAGGTGATTTTGGTAATGCCGGTTGAGAACTTAGAACTCCAATTTTATAAATCTGATTTTGAAAAATATCTAACAAATGATTTTGAACTTTATTAAGGCTATCTTTTGTGAGCGATTGAACAATTGCCGTTTCGGATAACATTGGGAAATTTGCTGAAATTCTTCTGATAGCTTTATTACGGTCATCCGTATTGGATAAATCTAAATTTTGTTTAATCGTATCTACAAGAGAGAACATATTATTCAAACCATTTTGGATAGCTCTTGTGACAGATGTATCATTATCCAAAACATAAGGAATAGCAATTTTGACTAAATCTTGTTCCTCGGTTAGTTCTTTTTCTGTTTTAAATACTGTTATCTGGAAAGGAGCTAAAATATCCTCAACAGCAATTTCGTTTGCACGAGGGACATCTAAGGGATCATATAAATTTTCGCCCGGATACAAAATTCCTATTAAGAACGAAAAAATAATCAGAAAAAATATTTTAATCGCCTTCTTGCGAGGTGTCTGGATTATTGATTGCCGACTCTCGCTTTGAACTTTAAGCAACCGTTTAATATGGCGCTTTAATTTTAATAGTATTGAATACATGGCGAATTCCTTTTCGCCTATCCTTTCGATTTATTTTTATAATATTTTTCGTATGCTTTAATAATATCCTGAACTAATCTATGTCTTATCACATCTTTTTCTGTCAAATAACAAAATTCTATTCCCTGAATCCCTTTTAAAATTTTCTGAACTTTTACAAGACCTGATTTTCTTCGGTCTTCCAAATCTATCTGAGTAATATCACCGGTAATAACCGCTTTTGATTTTTCTCCAATTCGGGTTAAAAACATTTTCATTTGAGCATTGGTTGTGTTCTGGGCTTCATCCAAAACTACAAAAGCTTCATTTAATGTTCTTCCTCTCATAAATGCTAAAGGAGCAATCTCAATAACATCATGCTCTAAAAGTTTCTGAGTTTTATCCTGATGTAGCATATCATATAAAGCATCGTAAACCGGTCTCAAATAAGGATCAACTTTGGCTCTAATGTCACCAGGAAGAAATCCAAGAGATTCTCCCGCTTCAACTGCCGGTCGGGTAAAAACAATTTTGTTTACTCTTTTAGCTTGCAACTCTGCTACCGCCATCGCTACGGCAAGATAAGTTTTTCCTGTTCCGGCTGGACCAATAGAAAAAACCAAATCATTCTTACTAACAGCTTCGACATACTTTGTTTGTCCTACAGTTTTTGGCTTAATCGATTTCCTAAGCACATTTTGCATAAGAGATTCAGTGGAAATATCATTTGCAGGTCCCTGTCCATTTTCTTGAACCATACCTATCGCATAATGAAGATATTGTTCTGTTATGTAATCACCTTGTTTTATTCTTGTTACCAAATCATTTAATAATCTGACAATCTTTTCAATCTCTTTTGGCGTACCATCTATTATAAGTTTTTCACCACGAGCAACCAAGGTACAGTAAAAATTGGATTCTATTATCCGAAGGAAAACATCATTCTGCCCATAAAGCAATCTCTGGTCGATTCCTTCAATTGTAAAAGTGCGTGAGTTTCTGTTTTCTGTGTCGTTACTCATAAAAGGTTATTCTTCTTTTTTTCTTTCAATTAAATTAAGACCTAATTCATTCAATTGATCTTTATCAATATCGGACGGCGAACCATCCATCAAAGATATGGCATTGGCTGTTTTCGGAAAAGCTATTACATCACGAATCGTATCAGTTTTAGTCATTAAAGTTACTAACCTGTCAAGACCAGCCGCAATTCCTGCATGCGGTGGAGCTCCGTATTCCAAAGCCCTCAATAGAAAACCGAACAAATTTTCAGCCCGTTCGTCATCAATGCCCAATATATTCAGAATTTTCTTCTGGAGTTCACTTCTATTTATTCTTTGTCCGCCCGATGCAATCTCCCAACCATTGATAACCAAATCATATTGTGATGCATGAGCACGCCGCCATGGATGGTTTAAGTCATTTTTAGGTATATCTGTTTTAAACCCTTCGTCAATCAAAGGCATATCCTTTTCAATTGGATGCGATACTATATTATGCATTGCCGAAAAACTATCGGTCTCATCGTCATAATCAAAAAGTGGAAATTCCATAACCCAGAGCATTTTCCAGTCATTTTTATTTATTAGCTCATGCTTCCGACCCAAATATAAACGAAGCTGTCCTAATATAGATTCGGTTTTAATAGGAGCATCGGAAATAATAAACAACGCATCCCCTTTTTCAACTTCAGCTTTTTCTAATAATTGAGACATAACAGATTCACCGAGAAATTTTTTAATAGGCGATTTATCTTCAGTATCAGTTCTTAAAATATAAGCCAATCCTCCGGCACCATGTTCTTTGACTAAGCCCGTAAGTTCATCAATCTGCTTGCGGGAATAATTTCCACCGTCTTTGAGAACTATTCCTTTTACAACTCCACCTTTTTTTACATTTTCAGCAAATACTTTGAATTCAGATTCAGCAACTATATCAGATAAATTTATAATCTCCATACCAAATCTTAAATCAGGTTTATCAATCCCCCACCGATTCATAACTTCATCATAGGTATATCTTGGAAATGGTATTTCAATATCAACATCCAGAGTTTCTTTGTAAACATGTTTCATCATTCTTTCAAAAACATCAAAAACATCATCCGGAGTTACAAAAGACATCTCCATATCAATTTGAGTGTGTTCCGGTTGGCGGTCAGCTCTTAAATCTTCATCGCGTAGGCATCTGGCAATCTGAAAATATTTATCAAACCCGCTCACCATCAAAATCTGTTTAAAAAGTTGAGGTGATTGAGGCAACGCATAAAATTTACCCCAATGTACTCTACTTGGCACCACATAGTCACGGGCACCTTCCGGAGTGGATTTAATTAACAATGGCGTTTCAATTTCATAAAAGTCTTCACTGTTTAAATAATTTCGTACCGAAAGGGCTATTTCATGTCTCTTTTTTAATCGATCTTGAAATGGTTTCCTGCGAAGGTCCAAATAACGATATTCCAATCTAAGAGCTTCTTTGGCAGAAGTTTCGTCTTCAATTTCAAAAGGGGGTGTTTTGGATTCCGCTAAGATAAAGAACTTTTCCAAACTAATTTCAATTTCACCAGTCGCCATATTTTTATTTATCATTCCATCCGGTCTTGGCTCGACAGTACCTATGCCAGCCACAACAAATTCATGTCTGGTACGAGTTGCCTCTTTTAGCATTTCAGGATCAAAAGTTTCCGGATTCACAACCATCTGAGTTAACCCGTATCTGTCTCTTAAGTCTATAAATAATAAACCGCCCAAATTTCTATAGCCATCAACCCAGCCATTTAAACAGACCGTTTGTCCTTTATCAGCCAACGATAATTGCCCACAATTATGTGTTCTTTTTAAATCCGAATAATTCACTAATTCCTCGCTAAAACTATGTTATTTATTTATTTATCGGCAGAATTCTTCTACCTTTAAAATAGAAAAACAGTCTATTTTTTAAACTGAAATTACTTTAAAAGCTACCATAAGTCAAGAACCTTGAATATGCACTAAAATCAAGCAATTTTAGCCAAAAACAATAGCTTTGCGTTTTTTTCAATTATAAAATCCATTTTCGTAGATCGGCGTTTTGAATCTGCTCATAGTTGAGTAGGTCAGACGTGTCTTCCTGATATCTTCATTCTGATTAAATCATTCTCTCTGGCATCTACCAGAATATGTATATGATCGTGAAGGTAAACATGAGCAATAATTTCGACAATAATCTTATTTCTGTTGAAAGTTGCGATTGTGATGAAAACAACATCACCCTTTTTTGAAAAATCTGCGTAAATTTGACATATATAAAAATAATATGAATTTTTAAGAAAATTAAGAATTGTCTGACCTACTCGCTTATATTGGCACGGAGGGCGGAAAGAAAATCAAAAACGTAGAAAAACAAAAATATTGGGAAAGAAAAAAGAACTTGCATTAACTGAAACTGTATTTTAGGTTAAGTGCGAATATGTCCAAACACCTTTAACGACGTACAGTCCAAGACTCAGGAGAATAATATGCCTCGAAAGGTCATAATCAAAAATAGAAATGTGCGAAGATTAATTGTTAACTTTGTGATATTTATAAGCACTTTAGTTTTCAATAATTCCTGCACAGGACCAAGTGAAGAATATTTTCGCAAGGTTCGTATTGATAATGGGAAAAACATAATAGGACACTATCCGATTTCTTCTGATATGAGTTCAAAGATAGCATGTTATAAAGTGTCCTTCGACCCAACCGGTCGAGTAGCTCGGGTTGATTACTTGAGGACGGGTACACTCGCTGTGGATAGGTATTTCGAGGCTGCGTCGGTTGTATGCACATTCAGCGATAGTACCGAAAGCCGGGTCTATCTTGATGAAAAAGGGGTAGCCAAGAATATTGGTGGCAATTCATATGGTGTTCTATATATGCTAAATGAGAAAGATCAACGATGGAAGTCGATCAATATTGACAACAATGGCCAGCCAACATGGGATGAAGAAGGGGTGACTCAATACTTGTATGCTTTAGATCCGCTGGGCTACCGTCTATCTACAAAATGTTTGGATGCGGAAGGTAGAGCCATTGTGGATAATGATGGTATCGCCGAAAGGAAATTCGAGTTGGACGCCAATGGTTTTATAATCAAAGTCAGCTATTGGAATGTTGATAGAACGCCTACGAAGGATTCTGAAGGTATATTTCACTGTGAGTATGTACGAGATAGTATGGGCAGGTCTCTTGAAGTTGAATTATACGATGAAAGTGGAGTGCCAGCACTGAGTACCAAATATGGATATTTCAAGTGTATGTGTGAATACAGTGATTATGGTAATCAGGAAGTTTGGAGATACTTTGGACTTGATGGAAACCCTATTAATAGAATTGATTGTGGCAGTTCTGTTTTAAAGATACGGCTAAGTTCCGATGGGTCAATAATCGAGGATAGTTTCTACAACTCGAATGAAGAGCTTGTTTCGGAACCAGAGTCAAAGTTTGCAATAAAGGTGTGGAGTATTGGCTTGGATGGGATAGAACAATTCGCCAAAGGCTATGACACCAATCGCAATTTACTAACTGATAATAGTTCCAAAACGACTACATCTTTTACAATAAAAGTACCTCCAAAAAAGGAACCTGCCTGGAGTGAAGACGATTGGCGCAAATCGCTTGCTGATGGTGAAGGGGTAATTTACAAGACAAGCACAACTCAAGGTGCTTTGTTCATATCTTATTTGGAAAATGGCAAGTGTTTCTTCTATGGTTCTGGAAAGGAGAGTGAGGTCGTTGTTAATGGCAAAACTATTACAACGACTAATATCAACAATCCTTTAATTTAAAGTATGTAGACTATAATGATTTGTATGTAACTCAAATTGTATATTATGATGGTACAGAAGTTGAAAGATCAAAATTGATGGAAAATTCGGTAGGTTATGCTCAAGTTGAATGGACACTTTTTTATTACAAAAAAATAAGATAGTAAATCAACTAATTTCCTTCACTGATTGCAATAGAAAGGCTGAAATCAAATGGTAAAAGAAAACTTATGAAGAAATCAATCTATATTGTTTTAATACTCATACTTGTAACAGGATTATCATGTCAGGATAATCAAACGAGCGAACAGACCTCAGGCGATACTGCCCAGAGTACAAACGAACTGGAACCTTTAGGTAAATTCTCTTCAGCAGAGAGAACATTCTTAACCTTAGTTGAGGCCGCAAAGCAGGACGATACGAGAACCTTTCTAAATGGCTTTGATTTTATCCCAATATTTCGCGCTGCTGGATTTAACCAGCAACAAATTGATACCTCTCTAAAGGAATTGTCAGAGGGTACTCAAAATTCCGATGTTACCTCAGCTGCAATAGAGTTTATGGCGTTTTTGAAATCAGGTAATCACATAATACTCAACGAAGAAGAAGCTGGGTTGAAAACGAGAATGCTCCTTGTTAGATCAGAACCCAGCGTTTTTAGCCTATCAACAGCAAAATGGTACTTTACTAAAAGAAATGGCAAGTGGCTCCTCAATC
>QNAD01000022.1 GCA_003641345.1 Candidatus Zixiibacteriota bacterium
AAATTTTTCTGGTAATTTCTTTTTAAGTCAAAACCGATATGCCAGTAAGTTTTATTCATATTTACAACCTCTTACAAAAACAGATACCGTTTGAAAAGGTTTTAATACTACTTAATTAATTTTTATTAATTCAGAACTAACAACTTTGACACAAGATGCTTGAAATATTTATAAGCGTCTAAATAATAATGCAATTATTTTCAATAATTGTCAAGTATAAAAAAAGCCATCCACGATATGTGGATGGCTTTAATCTTTTTGTAAATATTGGCTCAATTAATAATCAGAAGGTTTTACATTTTGCGCTCTTAAACCGCGCTCTGTATCAACGACCTGAAAATCAACCTGCTGTCCTTCTTTAAGCGTTTTAAACCCATTCATCTCAATGTCCGTGTAATGCACATAAACTGAGTTGTCCGCATCTTTACTGCTTAAAAAACCGTACCCTTTACGATCATTGAAAAATTCAACTTTTCCTTTTGACATTAATTTCCCTCCATTATAAAAGTTGGGACTCTCTTATACATTAATAACATATAACACTTATACGAATACAACAACAATATTATTCATTTTATTTATAAAATAATAACCTTAATTATCATCATAAATAATCCCGATATCAGCGGAACTGTAAGATTATCATCGATTTGCAAAGGAAGCAATTCAACAATGGCGGCTATAACTGCTCCGGGAATTGTGACATAAAACGTCAATTCCGGAGCAAAATAAGCAACAATTAAAGTACCGCTCAAACAACCCATAAAACCTTCAATTGATTTTGTTTTAAAAACTTTATGGCGACCGAATTTCCTGCCTATTAAGGCGGCTAAACTATCGCCAACCATAATAAAAGCAATAGCTGTTACGGCTATTGGCTTGGAGAATAAAAGAATCGTAAGAAAAATAGATAAAAGTATATATGTCGCTCCAGTAAAATCACCTGCAAATTCATGCTGTCTAATTATTGGGGAAATAATTTTTTTTATAAAATTATTCCAGATACTTATTTTTTTTATGCGAGAGATATCTATCAAAAGCATTAATAAAAAAGCTCCCCCCACAAAAAAAAGCATATCTCGTTTTGACATATCAAAATAATAATAGGATACAGGGATTATTAAAGCTCCCGTATGAGTAAGCTTGCGAATTGCTTCTCCTAAAAAGCTTATCTGGGCAGGTGATGAACTTGTTGTATTCACCATTATTCCTATCTATTCATTAATGGTTCCAGTTCAAACTCCAAGTCATTAAATAAATACTTAACATTAAATCTATCAAAAAGTTTTTTCTTAAAATTCTTTTTTACTTCTTCATCGTGACGCTTCTTAAATAAATCATCAATCTTATATTTGGCTTTTTCATAACTCTCAGATACGTAAACTTTTACCTTTTTAATAATGTGGTAATAGTCATCAAGTTTTACTGGAAAAGACACCTCCCCTTCTTTGACTTTAAATAATGAAACCCACATTTTATTAGATATATCTTCTTTTGAGACATCTCCAATATCAGCAAGTTTTAATTTTTCCTCAACTGTTTCACCAATTGAATATTCTTTTGCCAACTCCATAAAATCTATACCTGTATTTGACTGGTCACGAACAAATTCACAGTAAACAGAATCTTCACAAATTATTTGCTGAAGATAGAAATTATCATCATAAACATAATCTGATTTATGTTCTTCATAATACTTCCTTGATAAACTGTCGGGAACCTTATATCCAAAATCTTTGCTGTCATTGTAAACAATCTGCATACCCAAATTACTCCAGATTTTATTTTTCGTAGCAATTACCCAAGGGAGAGTATCAATTTTCATTTTGTAAGCCGCTTTTCTTAGAACAAACCAATTTAAAGCGTCATTAATCATATTTTTTTTCATTTCAGATGTAGTATTACGCACTTTATATCTTGAGCGATATGTCTCTTCATATTTTCTAATATGAAATGACTTAACAGTATCAACTCCATCAACAATAGCCAGCCATGTATCTATATCCATCTTGTATATATCACCGCCCAACACTTCATCATTGTAAACAATGTCCTTAACAAGATTTTTCAGGGAATCAATAACTTCCGATCCCCGTTTGTTTGATTTTTCTGTTAAAACATTAACCATGGCGAAATTATAAACATCAGTCGTAAATTCAGGTAAACCATCAGGTATATATTCTTCAACATAAATAATATGCCACCCATCCGGGTCCAGATAAGGCTCTGACCATTCTCCACTCTTCAAGGAAAACGCAACAGAATCAAAAGGATCATAATAAATACCGCGACCGACAAATCCTATCCGGCCATCATTAGGTCCGGAAAGTTCATCATGAGAATATTCCCTTGCAGCAGAACCAAACATTTTTGTCTTACCTATAAGGCTATAAACATAAAAAGCATAGTCTTTTAAAGCTTCATCAAGTTCTTCGGGAGACATCGCTTTATATTTCAAAGAATCAGCAGAATTCAACAAACCACTCTTTTTAATTAGAATTTGAGACATATCAACTTGCTCTTCAAGATTATATAATTCAGGATTGCCATAAAAATGCTCAACGACTTCCATCGAATCAGCTGTCATATTCTTTTTGACAAACTCCTCAATGAATGTTTTATTCAAAAAATTACCATAACGAGTATTATATTCTATCCATAATTGCGGATATTCTTTTAAGTTTACTTGATAAGAAGCAATATAAGCAAGATCACTAAGGACAATACTATCCAAATAAGCCACCAGCTCATTTTTGGGGACCACACCGCCAAAAGGCACTAAATCACTTTCGTTTAGAATTTGGTAAAGTTTATTTGAAGAAATTGTATAACCGCCATTTGCTTGTACAGCTATTTTATCTATTTGACTATGATTCTCTTCTCCAATAATTATTTTTTTACCACATCCGGTTACCAGAATTAAAAGTAAAATTAAACAAAATATATTTAGTCTATAACTCATTTTTTCTCCAGTTTATTGTTTCTGAAACATTATACAATTTAAAAGAAAATAATATGAAAAAATACATTAATCAAGCAGTAGTATATTGTTCATTTTTTTGAATATTAACGGCAAATTCTGGAATTTCTATTAAAAATGTTGTTCCCTCATTAATTTGAGTCACAACTGACATTTTTAGATTCAATGTTTGGCAAACACGATGGACAATTGCCAACCCTAAACCAGTTCCTGATTTTTTCGTGGAATAGAACGGCTGATAAATATTTTTAAGATGTTCATCGGAAATGCCGGGACCGTTATCCTGTAAATAAAACTCTACCATTTCGCTATTTTTGTTTTTTGCTATCCGACAAATAATATCGCCATCTGCCGAGCCTATGGCTTCGCAGGCATTAACCATCAAATTTATAAATAACTGCTTAAACAAATCTTCATCGCCAATCACATATATAATCGACATATCCGTTTCAAGTTTAATTCTTATCCCTGAATGAAAAGAATGATGATGATATAAAAGCTGAATTACTTCACTAATCAGATGACATAATTCAACTTTGTTATAAATTGGCTTATCAATTTTGGCATATAATAAAAATTCACTCAGAATTTTACTTAACCGATGAGATTCTTTAACAATTAACTCCATCAGCTGTTTATTGTCACCAGTCAGTTTTAAATCATTATTGAGAACTTCAACTGAACCGGAAATTGAGGCTAATGGGTTTCTTATTTCATGAGCAATTGATGCCGACAATTCTCCAACCGCCGCCAATTTATCAGCGGCTCTAATTTTACTTTCCATATTTTTAGCTTCCGTTAAATCGGAAAAAATAGTAATCACTCCCCTTAAGTTCCCATCATTTTCTTTTAATACCGATGTTGATAACCCTAAAGGTATTAGAGATTCGTCTTTAGATTTAATATCAATTTCTTTACGAGGATAATTAATCTTTTTGTTCAATCCCTCCATCAAATAATCTGCTAAAAGAGGCATTCTTTCAGAAAACACCTCCTGACAATGTAACCCTTTTACATCATGACTGTTGTATCCTAATATTTCTTCAGCGGCACGATTAAAGAAAATTATTAGACCGGTTTGGTCGATTGTTAAAAGTCCGGAATTTAGATGCAATAAAATATCATCGGTTTCCAATCTGGCTCGCTTGAGAGCTTTAGAAGTTACTTCAAGCTGTTTATCTTTTAATTTAAGTCTTTCGGTAAGATACCCTGAAATAAATGCTACTAAATAAAATATCAATATATGAAGTAAAATTGAATAAAAGACATTTTCATGTCCAACAAATATCGTTTGAATAGCATAAAGAGACAGAGAAGTATCAGTACTGCTAAACAAACCCAACCAAATAATAAAGGCATATGAGAAAGAAACAGCTGATGCAATAAGTAATGTTCCAACCATTCCATAAACTAAAGCGGCAGATACAATAGTAAGAACAAATAAGCCTGAAAACGGAGAATTTACATTACCGGTAGCATAAATAATTCCGGATTCAATCAATATCTCAAATAGAAACTGTAAACTTATAAATGAATAAGTAACATTAATCAGTTTTAGTTTTTTGTCAACAGTAAGCAGAAGAGTAAAGGCTAACGTTAAACTGGCATATATTATAAATTGTAATTGAAGAAATGGTGGATACTCCATATATAAAACAACCACCGCAAATAAAATTATAAACGATGCCAATCTTAATGGAATGAACCAACCTAAACTTTTTGACCTATCTGACAGTTCCATAATATAAACGGCGCCCGAAAGCGCCGTTATTTAAAAGATGAGTTTATTTATGTTTTAATTATATCTTTCCGATAATGTCAAACATCGGAAGATACATAGCTACCAAAATACCACCGATTATAATACCCATAAAAACAATAATAATCGGTTCTATCACCGAAGTTAAAGCGGTAACAGCTTCATCAACTTCTTCATCATAAAAATCTGAAATCTTATTAAGCATTTCATCTAACCCACCGGTTTGTTCACCAACCGAAATCATCTGAGTTACCATCGGTGGAAACACTCCAGATTCACGTAGTGGACCGGTAATCGTATCACCTTCGGCAATAGAGACAACTGATTTATTAATTGCCGCGGCAATAACCAAATTACCCGATGTTTTAGCGGTAATTTCTAATGCTTCTAAAATTGAGACACCGGAAGCAAGCAAAGTTCCCAATGTGCGGGTGAATCTTGCCACTGAAGACTTCCTTACCAAATTTCCCATAACCGGCAATCGGAGTAATATTTTATCAAACATAAGTGCCCCATTCGGTGTTTTTTTCCACCAAACAAAAGCTCCGAATAATCCGATTGAGCCTAACGTCAGATATATAAAATTAGCTTTTAGGAAATTCGAGATTTGTAAAACAATCTGAGTTGGTGCCGGAAGGTCTGCATTTAGACCACCAAACATTTTCGCAAAAACCGGAACGATAAAAGCTAACATACTAACTGTAACACCGGTAGCAACGACAACAATCACCGAAGGATATATCATTGCACCTTTTACTTTTCTTATCAACTGGTCTGCTTTTTCACGGTACACAGCTAAACGGACTAAAATAGCATCCAAAGCACCACCAACTTCTCCCGCTTCAACCATATTAGTATAAAGCGGATCAAAAATTTTAGGATGCCGTGCCATAGCATCGGAAAGAGTAGCTCCTCCCTGTACGCCATCTTTCACATCGGCGATTATTTTTCTTAATTCTTTATTTTCCGACTGCTGAGCTAAAATATCAAGACACTGTACCATCGGCAAACCAGCCCCAATCATTGTTGCAAACTGTCTGGTAAAGCGAGAGACTTCAACTTTCTTTATCCCTGTACCTATTTTGAATTCAATCTCAGGAGCTTTTTTTGAAATAGATGAAACCAAAATTCGATTTTGCCTTAAGACTCTTTCTAAATCTTCTTTTGAATTAGCCTTTAATGACCCATTCACTTGGGCACCGGCAAGTGTCTTACCTTTATATTCAAAGACTGGCATTTATCATATCCTTTCTTTTCTTAAGCAAAAGCCGCTGACTTATTTCGTGAAATCATCTCTGACAGTTCTTGTGGATTCTGGCTATAATTCATTGCATCATTTAAAGTAATTTTGCCACCATGATATAATTCACTAAGAGATTGATTTAACGTTTTCATCCCATATTTCTGTCCGGATTGTATCATCGAATACATCTGATGAATTTTATCATCTCTGATCAAAGCTCTAATAGCGGGAGTTGCAATCATGATTTCCTGAGCCATACACCGACCACCACCAATTTTGGGAATCAATGTTTGAGATAAGATAGCCTGAATGGAAAATGATAATGATACTCTTATCTGCTCTTGCTGGTTAGACGGAAAAGCATCAACAACACGATTTATAGACTCCGCGGCAGAATTGGTATGTAAAGTAGCAAAAGCCAGATGGCCTGTTTCAGAAATTGACAAAGCCGCCTCAATAGTTTCCAAGTCACGCATCTCACCTACCAAAACAACATCGGGATCTTCACGAAGAGCATATTTTAATGCAACTGCAAATGAAGTTGTATCTGCATAAACTTCACGCTGGTTGATTAGTGCTTTTTGGTGACGATGTAGATATTCTATCGGGTCTTCTACTGTTATTATATGTACTGCTCTTTCTTTGTTAATCTTATCGATGATAGCCGCTAAAGTAGTTGATTTACCGGAACCGGTAGGTCCTGTAACCAAAACCAATCCTCTTGGAAGAGAAGCTAAATCAGAACAGACTTTCGGCAAACCAAGCTCTTCAAAAGATTTAACTTCATAAGGAATCTGCCGAAGTGCAACCGCTACATTACCTCTTTGCATAAAAATATTACAACGGAAACGACTCATTCTTTCAATACCGAACGATAAATCAAGTTCTGAATTCTGTTCAAATTTCATTTTCTGTTTTTCATTTAGCATTGAATAAGCCAGCTTTTTTATCTGCTCGCTATTAAGAATGTCATGTTTGGTCCTAACCAATTTACCGTCAATTCTTATAACCGGCGGAGCGCCTACTGTCAAATGTAAATCCGAGGCTCCTGATTTTACCATCTCTTCTAAAAGTTCACGCAAGCTTGCCATCTAATCTCCAATTCAAATATTTTTGTGCAAATAAAAATAATTCGCTTTATAAATTTATCGGCTTAAACCGACAAATCTTGACAATGATTCGTAAGTTTTTATTATTCTAAGTTATTGAAATATATAACGTTTATAGACGAGTGAAGTTTAGCCGTTAGAGCTGACAGCAATAACTTCATCAATACTGATAATACCGTTTTTCATCTTTTCAACGGCACACATTCTGAGGTTATACATTCCTTCTTTGACAGCTAAATCTGCAATTTCAGAATCGGAAGCTCTATTTAAAATCAAATCTTCAATCCCCTGAGTAATCGGCATAACTTCATAAATACCGGTACGTCCTGATTTTCCGGTATTGTTACATTCAGCACACCCTTTCCCTTTAAAGGCACGAATATTTTTCAAAAGCTCATCAGGGACCCCAAGACCTTCTACTTGTTCCTTAGTTAGATTTACTTCTTCTTTACAATTTTGACAAATCTTTTTAACCATCCTTTGAGCCAAAATCATTTTGGTCGCTGATGCAACCAGATAAAAAGGCACATCCATATCAATTAGACGATTAATAGACGAAGGAGCATCATTAGTATGTAAAGTTGCTAAGACAAGATGGCCAGTTAATGCTGCTCGAATAGCAATTTCTGCAGTTTCACCATCACGAATTTCACCAACCATAATAATATCCGGATCCTGTCTTAGGAATGACCTTAAAGATGAAGCAAATGAAAGACCAATATTTGATTTTACCGCAACCTGATTGATACCCTCGAAATTAAATTCGACCGGATCTTCAGCTGTCATAATATTTACATCAGTAGTATTCAATGTTTTTAAAGATGAGTACAAAGTTGTCGTTTTACCTGAACCGGTAGGTCCGGTAACCAGAATAATACCATAAGGCAGTTTTATTTTTTGTTCAAATTTACTGAGATCATCTTTTCTAAAACCAAGTTTGGTTAAATCAACTTGTAACGCCATCGGATCTAAAATACGCATTACAACTTTTTCACCAAAAATTGTTGGCAAAACAGAAACACGAAGATCAACTGTTCGGCCGCTTATTTTAATCTTGATTCGTCCATCCTGAGGAAGCCTTCGTTCTGAAATATCAAGTTCAGACATAATTTTCACTCTTGAAACAATAGCGGCACGATATTTAAAAGGCAACGGAGCCATTTCATGCAATTCACCATCAATTCTATATCTTACTCTGATTTTTTTTTCATAAGTTTCAATATGAATATCAGAGGCTCCTCCACGAATAGCATCGGCAATAATTGAATCAACTAATTTGACCAATGGCTTATCAGAGATAGCCGACATAATATCAGATTCGCTGGGACCACTTTCGTCAACAGAAACAACTTCCAGATCATCTTCTTCCATATCTTTAACAATATCTGAAATACCGGAACTTTCGCTGTAATACGTATTGATTGCTTTTTCAATAGCTGTTTCTGGAGAAATTACCGGTCTGATAGTCAACCCTGTAATAAATTTCAGAGCATCCAAAACATAAATATTGTTAGGATCACTTAATGCAACGAGAAGCGTTTTATTTAATTTTGAGACAGCTATAACTTTGAATTTTCTTGCAATATCAACTGGAATGAGCTTAATAATTTCAGGATTAAGCTCCACATCCCCCAAACGAAGGGCACCTATTTTTAAATGCTGTCCGATAAATTTCGCTATTTCATCTTCGGATTCAACAGCCCCAATTTGAACCAAAGAATTCTCGAACTTTTCTTTTTTTTCATCAGCTAATGCTTTTGCCTGCTCAAGTTGTTCTTGAGTAATTTTCCCAGCTTTAACTAATACTGATCCAAGTCCGGTTGACATACTAAAATTCCGTTAATTGTTTAAAATAAAAAACTTTCAATGACTAATCCTGAAAGATGTCATCTAATTTATCAGAAGCCATCTCGGTAAATTCTTGGTCAATGGGCTGTTCCCCAGAATTTTTATTTTTTTCATTAATTTGATCAAATATTTTTGCAAGTTCCGTCGATGTTTCCCGTGCATACAAACGAACCATGCCAATAGTTGTACGGTCATCAAAAATTACGACAAGAATAGATCTTTCTCCCACTAAAGACATATGGATGTGATCTTTTTTTCCTTGATGAAATAGAACCGAAAATTCCTGTTCACCCACTAAACGAGCAATCTCATGAGTTGATGCAAATGAGCCAGCTAACAGAGCGGCTAACGCTGTTGTATCCAATGAATGAGTAAAGCCCTGGCGAGTTATTAAGTGACCATCCTTATCAACTAATAAAGCACATTTTGCTTCGCATCCTTTAATCATTTTTGAGATTATGGATTCAATTTTCGAAATGTCTTCTTCATATATTATCATACTACCGTCAGACATTAAAACCTCCTCAGCGGTTATTTAATTCCAAACAAACGTTTAAAAAAGCCACGTTTCTTTTTATTATTTTTTTTAAGTGAAGGAGCCATTAGCGGACGATTTAATTCAGAGTTATCCGACGACTCTCTTTCCTTAATAATATTCTTCCCCAAAGCCTGGTCAGAAATTTCTGATTGAGACGTTTCATAACCAGGTTGGGCTGATTTATTTATTTTCACTCCCTGAGTTGAACCAGGGAAAGGTCGATTCTTTTCATCTGTCTGTTCAATTTGAGTTTTAGGATTTGTAACAGTTGCCGTTGAAGTCTGACCTTGAGTATTTGAATTTGCCGCATAAGACGCCGCAATAGGTTGTTCTCGTGGTGGAGTTACAGAAGATTGAGGAACATCCTGAGTGAAACCTTCGACGCTGGGACCTTCAGGTGATTGAGCTTCAGGCTGAGGTTGAGGTGTTGTTTGTTTCGATGTCTGTTCCGCAGAAACAGATTGAGCAGAAGTACCAGAACCACTGTTTTTTGCTTTATCCAATACATGTTTAATAATCATTTTAAGAGTGCCAAAAACACCATTTCCTATTGAAGCAGATGCTTCAAAATAACTCCAGCCTCGTTTATTTAGTTTTTCCTGCATCTCTTCAACTGACATCACTCCAGGAAGATCACGCTTGTTGTATTGAATAACAATTGGAATATTGTTTATATCAAACCCGTATTCTTTTAGATTTTCCTCGAGATTAGAAAGAGATTCTATGTTTTCATCCATTTTGTCCGGTTGACTGTCAGCCACAAATACTAATCCATCCACGCCTCGTAAGACAAGCTTTCTGGTAGCATTATAATAGACCTGACCGGGGACAGTATATAATTGAAATTTTGCCTGAAGCCCGTTTATATTGCCAATATTTATTGGGAGAAAATCAAAAAACAAGGTTCTATCCGCTTCGGTTGCAAGAGAGATTAATTTCCCCCGTGTAGTTTGAGGTACTTTTGAATGAATATATTGAAGATTGGTTGTTTTTCCTGATAAACCAGGACCATAAAAAACAATCTTGCAACATACTTCCCTTGACGAATAATTAATTGATACCATTTCTCACCTTCAGTGTTAACACTTAGTTGAATGTTTTCAATTTTGATAACGCATTTTTAATTTCTAAACGAACTAATCCGATGTTAACATTCTTCTCTGTTGTTACAACCAAAATTCCTATATTGGCATCTGTAAAAAACAACTTTGAGTTATCCGCTTCAATTGTGATTTGTTTGAGCGGTTTTGTCTCAAGACGGTCGAGAGATTTCTGTATGTTGGTTGTTATTGATGCCGCTAATGCGCCCACGGCTTCATCTTCAAAAGATTCCTGAAGATCTGCCGCAATAACAATTCCATCATTCCCGACTACCATAGAACCGGTTATACCGGAAGTTTTATTTAATTCACTTAATACATCATACATAAGCATTCTCCGATTGAGAGATTATTTTTTCACTATATCTTTCTGAAACATATCTTCGGGCGATTTCCATGCCCTGATTGACCCGAATACTCAACAAATCATCTGTTTGAACATCGGCTACAACCATCAAACACATAAAATCATCCCTTGCTAAAACCACTCTTTTATTACCGGAAGTTATATCCATTTTTTCAGGAGTAACTAATTTCATCCGTTTTGTAACATCTAAAGAATTTTTAAACATCAAAAGAGAATAAGGAGCCCAATCTTCAGAATCATATTCATCTTTGGAATAATTAGCAAGTAACAATCCTTCTGCATCTACCAACGTAACTACATTTACAGCACTTACCTCACCAATATATTTAACAGCTTTTTCAAATCCACTTTGCCTGACAGACTTTTCCGAATTTGATTCAGGTTTTGCATTACCACTAATGGGCCTCGGTGTTGGTTGTGTGGTTTTTCTATTCGGCACCGATGTTTTTGAAACAGCTATATTTGTCAAACCTGAATCATTTTGAACAGGCTTAGGTCTATCTTTTCTTTCGACATTTCTCGGTTTAACCGGAATCATATCTGTTATTAAAGATTTTAGAATAAACGGCGTTGTCACAACATGTAGTAAAATTGCAGGCAAATAACTTGATACTCC
>QNAD01000023.1 GCA_003641345.1 Candidatus Zixiibacteriota bacterium
ATTTTCAATAGAAACAGTATCATTCAAATTTGGATACATAAGTTCAGCCAAAATTGACTCAGCCTCGGAAACAGAAGTTGCAATCTGGAATATTTGAATATTTGCCCCTTCTGTGGAAGCTACAAAAAGAAGCCCGTTATTATCAAGAGCCATTCCAGAAGGAATATTGACAGCACTGTTACTCGTTGCACTTAAATCAAAATAACCTTCAAATTTTCCGTCCAGATTATATATCAAAACGCGATTCTGGTAACGATCTGTAATAACAATAAGGTTGTCAGGTGTAAGAAGAATATCTCCGCCACGGGTTATTTCCCCAAGTTGACTACCATAAGAGCCAAACTCTGTAAGGAATTTTCCTGTTTCATCAATAGTCATTACTGATGATTTTACTTGGTCGAATATTATATAAGTAGAATTATTTTTATTATAATCAAATGATGCAATAGTATGAATTTGTTCATTCCGGCTGTTTCTTATTGGTATCGTTCTGGTAACATTGAAATATTCGTCAAATTGATATATGGCACTAAATCCGGCATCCATAATTGTTAATTGACCTTTGCAAACATTGATATCAACCGGATTATCAAAAACAAATTTATCTTTAAATAAATCTAACTGTTCAAAAGTTGTTGAATTAATTGCAATAATTTTATTGTCATCAATATCACAGAAAAAATAGTAGTCATTAAAAACAGTTAGTCCATGAGCATGTCCGCTGAAATTGATCTTATAACTTATTAGTCCATTTGATGAAAATATTTTTATCTCTTTTGAAAATGGTTCCAAAACAGCAATCTTATCATGAGTAATTGTCATCGAAGTTGGCGCAAAAAGATTGTCTTCTATCGAACCAATATTAGAAATATTAAAAGCCAATGTCCCTCCAACTGTAATGAAGAGAAAAATTATAACTTTAAACAATGTGTGCAATTTTGTATTCATCAAACTATCTTTAATATTTAGCCGGACTATGTTCATGGCCGTGGCAAGATAAGTAACATTCACCATTACCTATTCCGGTTTTTATATACATAAGCTTTCTTGTTTTTTTCTCAATTGTGACCGCCTCTTTATTAAAATCAATTAAATGATCGTTTCGCTGTGAGCTATGCGACGCATGACAAGTGTAACATGAGGTTCCTCTTACATTATTAAGCATATTTCCGATAATATGTTGGCGGTGATAGGGAAAACTTTGATTAGCCAGAATACTTGAACGGTCATGGCAAGAATAACAAAACTCATAAGCCATCGGGCTTTCATCGGTAAAGGGACCAATCTCATAATTCCCACTTAAAAGAAAACGGTAATTGGACCCATGAGGACCTTTGGGACCGTTCTGATTACCACTTCGGTGGCAATCAGAACATTTCATCGTATTGCTGGCTCCAAGTGATTTATTTAAGCTAACAATTTTCCCTGACTTAATAGATGGTCTGGTAACCGGATGTTGAGATACTGTGCTTAATGAGAATTCCTTGAAACTGTTTTTGCTATCGTTAGAGATATTCAAAATATCTATGTGGCATTTAAAACAGATTTCATATTCATATACTGATTTTTCAAGATACTGCCCTGACAAACTATATCCTGAAACTTCGTAAATTTTCTTGCCACTTTTATTTATTCTCTGATGCGGATTGTGGCAATCCACACATTCAGCATGAGTTGAAGGCGCTCCACTAAATGAAGGTAATTTCTCTGTTGGAGAATATCCAAACCCTTCTTTTACGGGATGTCTATAAAGCTTATCAAATTCCGCTTCAATATTAGTTAAATTAACCGATGAGGTCAGTTTACCCTTGGAAACCATTTCAGATCGTTTGTCTCCTGACCCATGACATTGATAGCAAAACTCTTCTTCGGATTTTTCAAGCATCGGTTCTGAATCCATTCCATGACCAACATGACAAGAACCACATCCCTCTGTTAGCAAATTATTGTCAACATGGCTATATGCTACAGTGCCAATACTTAATATTAGAATAAATATGTAAATTAGCTTCTTCATTTAACCTTCTTAATATTTATGACAAACATTACAAACTTCATCAAAACTTGCTTTCTTCCAAAATGGATACTTGTGGCTTTTGGAATCATCGTGAGGGTCATGGCAAGCAGTACATTGAACATAACCATCGGCATCAAGACCAACTTCATTCTCAGGGTCATATGGCGGCCATCGAAGATGATCATCGGCTAATGCCATTGATTGTTCAAACTTTATTGAAACCGGATGGGTTCCACTTAAATTAATACCTAAATTACTTTTTTTGCTACTTGGAATCTCTCCGTCCGATCCAACTGCACGCATCGGTATAGAAGAAGATAATCCTTTAATTGCACCTACAGCGATTGTTCCGTCATGACAGGATAAACATAATTTGGTTGACCCGCTCGGTTGCTCAGCCTTTGAATCCATCGTTGCCCTGTCATATGTTTTAAATTTGCCCGGTTTGGTGGTTTCATGATTCCACAAAGGTCCTTCATTAGATGTATTATGGCTACTATGGCAGAAAATACAAACCTGTGTTTCGGATGACGATTTGATTGTACCTTTACCGGAAGTTGAGAGGTTATGTTTGCTATTAACAACCGACCCTGAAGCAAATAGATTAAGGCTTACAACCGTAATCAAAATTATAGAATTAATAACTATTCTAAAACAGTATCTCATCAATTATTTTCTCCCAGATAATGCAAAATCTGAATTCTGTTATTAAATGTATCAGCAATAAACAGCGTATCCTGTTTAATACAAATACCAACCGGTGACCAAAACTGCCCTGGGTTCTGCCCCCTACTTCCAATAACCAATAAAATTCTTCCGTTTTTATCAAAAACCTGAATATTATCAAACATATTATCTACAATATAAATGTGGCCATCGCTATCAACTGCAATTCCTTTTGGTCTGGAGAAAGTTCCCGGAGCATCTCCTTCTTTGCCAAAAGAACTCAAGTAATTGCCATCGTAATCAAATCTTCTTATTTCATAATTGAGAGCATCATTAATAAGAATTTCATTGTTGGCAGTAGCTTCTATGAAAGTTGGATAATGGAAATTCTCTTCAGATTCAAATTGAGAGACAGTTTTTATGAGCTTGCCATCGTAATCAAATACTTTCAAAGAATGTTCGCCGGTATCAATTATATATATTTTATTTTGTTCATAAATTGCAGCAATTCCTGTAGGACGAACAAGATTATTTTCAATAAAAGCTGTCAGATTAGTGCCATCAAATTTGAAAATTATTCCGCTCTTACTGTCTGTTAAAAATATTGTTCCGTTACTATCATCACAAATTGCTATTGGGTAGAGTAGAGAATTATCTTTAGGTGTATGGATTCTAAATTCATTATCTTTTCTTATAATTTGAATTAAAGCCGGAATGTTTTGACAGGTTAAAAATATATTCTTGTCATTAACGATAATATCAAAAGGCAGTGAAAGCTGTTCTGATTCTGATGCTCCGCCTATGAATCTTTTGATTTTTCCGAATAATGATGATTTTACTTTCAATTTATTTAAATCTATCTGATCGACAAATTCCATGCGAGCTTGATCAGGGGCAGACGGCCATACCAGTCGTTCCTGATAAGCAACAGAAGATGTTGCTATAAAAATTACGAATATGTAGAACAGTAGTTTTTTCATTTTTCCCTAAAACAGGTTAAAATTTCTTGTTAGCTTTCCTGTAATCTGATGGAATGAAAACTTATTTACAATCAAATCTTCATTGGTGTAGTTGTATTTAAATATGACAGAAATCTGACGAAATTGAATATTAAATTTTAATTCGGCACTGGTTTGGGTCTGAGTTGGTAATCCTGATAATGCTCTAAACTCTTTAATTATATAAGATTTGAGAGGAATTTTTATATATGGAAGCGTTGCATTAAAAGTAAACCCTATCTTTTTAATAGAAGTTCCTTCTTGAGAAATAAACATAAAATTTGTTGAAAAACTTGTTTCATCATTTGGCCTCACTTGCAAATCAATTTTATAAGTTGATTTATATACTCCCGGTTTTGCAACCGACTGCTGATCGGGATTTGGTCCTACAACCGGAGTAGATCCACCATATGTTTCGTAAATATGAGAACTTAAAAACATAACTTTATAAGTAGAATTAAATTTTTTCATCGCAATGATATCAAATAAATATTTTCTTTTGATGTCATCACTACCACTATCATCTATCTTCTTACGATAAGAATATCCAGTATTAAATTTGACATCACCCATAAGTTTAGTATCAAAAATTTCACCAACCAGATTGAGTTTTGAGTCAATTTCATTACTTCCTTGAGTAGGATTCTTTTGGGTATTGCGACTCAATTTCATATCATATTTAGGAGTGAAAATGAAATTAAATTTTCTAAACTCGATACTATTTATAATATTAGTTGAATATTGATTGTTTTGATAGTCTTTGCTGTCTTTTGTTAAGGAAACATTATTTTTACAACTAAATTTATGTGAAAGTTTTCTGGAATTTATATTAAATGAATTAGTGAAAATATTTACATCACCTGATAATTCTTCGATACCATTATCAGACTTATTTTTATTGTAGGAATGTGAAAAAGAACTGTTCCAGTTTCTTTTTATCAAATAGTTTAGTGTTGTCATTTGAGAAAAAGCATCTGTTTTTTGAGCTGATAAAGTATCAACTGATGATTTATTGTTAGTATAAGTTGTCAGAAAATTCATATCAATTTTATTAGAAAACTTATATGATGCACTATTTGAAAAATTATTCATTAATGTAGAAAGTATCTGATTTGATTCATTTTGATCGCTGTATTCATACATCATATCCGATTTGAATTTGGTGTCAGAAGAGCCAAATTTAAATGAAACATTGCTGGTTGTGATTACCTGATCAATATCGTTGGGTGTCCCCGGTTCGTTGTAAACAATCTCCCATTCTGAATTGGAGTGAACAGCAATCCGAAAATTTAATTGATTATAATGTGTTCTTGGTGTCATTCGAACATTATGATAACCCGAGTCAACGACAATAGTAATACTTTCAAAAGGATCTAATATCCCTATACTGTCTAAATCAACATGAATACTCACGCTATCGTCTGAAATCATATTTACAATTTTAATCGTATCTGTCTCTCTTATAGGATTGACAAGCCCGTTTATGATATCAACCCAGATATTATTGTCTTCGCCAAAATCATAATTTCTTACTGTTTCAGAACGATCCTGTTTGTATTCTGACATCATCTTAAAATTATTATGAAAATTAATTTTAAGCATCGACCCGTCGGTAACTTTATCGCTTTCATAACGACGGACTACAGCCAGAGAAGGCTGGACTAATTCAATATCAGTACGATTACCAGACTCATAACGAATATCATATGCTAACATGCTATTGCGATATAGCTGGAGAGGGAATCTCTTTAAGGGGAAAAATGTAATTTGGCCAAAAAACCCATTTAGATCAGGACTAATATATTGACCGGCACTGTTGACCTCGTTACTGGCATTATAAAATGATCCAACTAAATTTAATTGACTGGTTAAATTGGCAAAATTCTCATTCATTAGTGGACTATTAAAAGACAAATTTAAAAAGTGATTGGACAACACTCTTTTTACATTAAAAGTCAAGCTTGAGTCTTTTACCAAATTATTAAAACTGTAGCTTTTAACATCCATGCCAAGTGTTCCGGTCATGCCAGATTCAGAATATACTTGTCCGTTGACTGCAATAAGCAATCCAAGCAAAAAGAGTATGAATGTGTTTTTATACAGTTTCATAATATTACTTTATTTAGTATGACACCTCAAACAAAGTTGTGAACCGGAATTGGACTCAACCAGAAAATTGGAAAATGTATCATCATGCGGATCATGGCAGGATGAGCATTCAACATATAAACCTTCAGACAATAATTTATCAGGATAATTCTGGTCGCTACCGGTTTTAGTATAAAATCCAGTTGGGTCTTGAGAAGCATCATAAGTTATTCCAACCGGATGATCATCGGATAAATCAAGTCCGACATAAGCATCACTGGAACTTGTAAGTTTACCACTGGCATCAAGTCCTGAGCCGCCCGGAGACCCATAATTACCTTCTTTTTCCGGACCAGGGAGATTACTCAATGAATTAACAGCGATTGTTCCGTCATGACAGGATAAACATATCATAGATCCTTTGTGTGGTTGAGAAATATTCATATCTAAAGTATTTGATGAATAGGGAATATATGTTTGAGCTTGATTTGTTTCGTGATTCCATAGCGGTGCAATCGCTTGATCTCCACCATGAGGAGTATGACAAAAAACACAAAGTTGTCTGGTTCCAAAAAAGAACGCATTAGGACTATGTGTTGAAGATGAAAAATTATGCTTGGTTGTTTCAACTCCGGCGTACAACGTTGAGAAAGCAACCAGTAATATTAAAATTAATAATAGTATCGATATTATTTTCATCAAGACCTCCTAATTTTCATTTGAAGCTATATATCTAAAAATCTGAATTCTATCATTTATTGAGTCGGAAATATATATATAATCATCTTTATCAATCCAAATGCCGGCTGGCAATTTGAATTGCCCTGCAAGATTTCCTTCAGAACCGAACTTTAAAAGCAGTTGACCTTTGTTATTGTATATTTGAATATTGTTTCTCATTGCATCAGTGACATATATATTACCGTCAGAATCTACAGCAATATCACGAGGGCGTGCCATATTTCCTGCCCCTGCTTTTTTAGGTCCAAAATTAAAAAGATAATTTCCATCCATATCCAAAGCCTGAACAGTAAAATGAAACGAATCTACAATATAAAGTGTGTCATTAACAATTTTGATGGTCAAAGGATAGTGAAACTCGCCCTTTTCATCACCACGTTTACCGATAGTTTTGATAAGTTTTCCATTTTGAGAAAAAACCTTTACCCTGTGGTCCTGCGTATCAACTATATATATCATACTATCTTTTTGGTTAAATGTCATTCCTACCGGACCTTCAAATTCTCCCCCTTTCCCAATAAAATGAGAGAAAGTATAGTCTTCATTAAACACAGCAATATTTTTCAATTTTGTATCAGCTACATAAATATTATTATTATTACTAATCTGGATATAGACCGGTTCCTCAAGCTGTCCAAAACTGCCTAAATCATTGAAAAAATTTGAAGTACCAGTCTTTAAATTTAAAACTAAAATACCTTTTTTAGAAGTATCGGCAATATATAGCTTCGATTTACCATCATAAATCAAACCATAAGGCTTGCCTATTTTATACCCTTCAGAACGTCCAAAAAAGAAATCCTTTATTTTCCCGAAGAAACTTCGTTCTAAATCGAATTGTCCATATATCGTCTTAACATACTTAATCTTAGGTGTTCTCGGTGCCGCAGGCCAGACCAGTTCAGCCCCAGGATTTGGAGCCTTACCACACTGAATATTAAAAATCAGGGCTACAATTAAAAACAAATATATTAGCTTAAAGTTCTTCATATTCTATTCTTTGTCCATATGACATCCTAAACAAGCTGTAGGATTAGTGATTCTTAATAAATGTTCAGTGTTAGTAGAATGAGGATTATGACATGATAAGCATTCAAGTTGGCCCCTTGATGTTAATTTAAGATCAACTACGAGATCTTTTTTCGGTTTAACATTATAAGGATGAGAATGCCATTTGAAATTATCATCAGGGTTATGACATCCCATACATACTTCCTGAGAATTTTTAACTAAAACCCATCGGTTGTTGGTCGAATGAGGATCATGGCATTTTTCACAATGACCTGACATAAAAGGATCATGAACGGTTTTCTTAAGTTGCTCATCTTCAATATATTCATGGCAGGTAAAGCAAAGAATTTGCACTGGTGCCTGCAAACTTTTTTCATATTTTGAGCCATGTGGATTATGACAAATAGTACAGCTTCCTCCGGCAACCGGTCCATGAACATATTCCCTGGTAAAGAATCCTATCCTATCATCATGACACTTAAAACAAGGGTTATCTTCGATATCGGCACTCTCAAAAGTTGTCAGATCAAGTTGATGGCATAACACACATGTTCTGTTTTCAACTTTAGTATGTTTAGAAAAATTTTCTCTATAATCTTTGTGACACGTTAAGCATATTTGTTTATCAGTAGTTTCCTCTAAATTATCACAATCACAATCATGACAACAAATACAAAAATCTTTTGGAGTTGAATCATGAAATTTATACGGCGTGTATATTTTTTTATATTTTCTTTTAATTTCAGGACCGGCTAAAATCTCAATTATTGCATCCGGAGTTGGGTAATCAATCATTCCACTATAAATAGCTTTAATTCTAACTTCATTAAGACCGGCGCCATAAAAAATTTGCTGATGAAAAATTGAATCTTTAACCATTGTTTCATATGTTTTTTGGTCATTTATATAAACTTCAATTATAGGAGCTGAAGTTTTTCCAACAATATGAGTTTTATAAGAATTTGTACTGATGAATTTATGTGGAATTAAAATTTCCATAAATTGGTCTTTTTCTCCCACTGTATTCATAAGTGCCAATAATAATGTTAGTAATATCATACTCATAATGTGTTTTAATAAGATAACCTTTAAAAAAACAGAGTTCAAACGTTATTGCCCGAACTCTGTTTCGATTTTTAATCTCTATCTTACAGTATCAGCATAACTACTTTAGTTAGCAGTATGACAATCTGTACACATAGTATTTCCTTGTCCATTTGCATTACGAAGGAAATATTCAGCGTCAACACCAGTGAAACCCTGGCGGTGAACTGAATGACATGTTTCACATACCATACTGTTTGCTGTCGCTGTTGGCCAATCAATACCGGTAGTTACATCATCACCGTCTTCATCAATTTGGTTTGCCCACGGCATAGCCGGAGTAAGACCAGAATTCATGCTAGTATTGTCCGGAATACCAGTAAAGTGAGTAGTAGAACCAACACCAGGAGCACTTGTACCATCATGACATGAAACACAGTAAGCTGAGTTTGTGTTATCTTCTTTAAGAAGATAACCATAAGCAGTTCCCGTAGGATCATGAACATCATGGCAAGCATCACAACCACCTACAGGAATTGCAGAAGCAGTTGTAGTGGTTGGGTGTTTTGTCTCAGAACCATCAGCGGTAGCTTCTGAATAATCAAAAGGATCTCCTGATGCAACGCCACCAGAACTGGCAGTTCCAACTGGAGGAGCTGTACCATTATGACAACTGATACAGAAAGCACCATAGAAAGCACCCGGCTGGTTATCAGCCAACAGAATCGGATTTGTTAATCCGGCTGGTTGGGTGGTTTGGGCTACAGCACCATGAGGTGTGTGACACTGTTCACATTTGAATGTAGCGTCGGTAAAGTGAGTGATTCCAGCAGTATGGTCACCCAAAGCTTCGGCGCCTGTCCACGGAGTGGCATCATGACAATCAATACACCAGGTATTTGAAACCTGAGAAATTGTCAGGAATTTACCAGTCCCATTTGGATCCTGGGTGTGAACATCATGACAACCACCATCAACAGAACAGTCACCGCCAACAGAAAGATGCTGTTCAAGAGTGTTGTTGTCAAATACAGTACCAACACCAGCGGATGCAGTTGTACCATCATGACAGGTTGCACAAAGTGCACGCTGGTCAGAATAGGTAGCGTCCGGGGTTGAGAACCACAGTTTATCCCCATACGCATTATGAGGAATGTGACAGGACATACAAAGATCACCACCACCACCAGTCATATCATGGTCCGAGCCTGCAACAGCGGCGAACAATGAAGCCGGTAATGATAAGACAATCAGTCCTATCAAAACGATCAACAGTTTTTTCATACCTAAAGACCTCCTAAAGGGTTAAAAAAATTAGTGGGTTAAAAAAAATTTAGTTTCCTATCTTAAATACCATTACCCGACTGTTTAAACGGCTAACGATATAAAATTTACTGTCTTTTATAAACATTCCACGTGGTCCCTGAAATGTTAATGACACATCTTCAAATTGACCAATAGCTGATTTTACTTCACCTTCGCGTGTCCAAACCTGAACTGCGGAAGTCATTGCGTCAGAAATCCAAATATTGCCTTGTTCATCAAGAGTTATTCCTTTCGGGCGAGCAAAAGTCCCAGCTGTTTGACCGATTGAACCAAATTGGCGAATAGGAGTACCATCAACTTCAAGTTCCTGAATCCGACAATTCATAACATCTACTAAAAGAACTTTTCCGTCTGGAGTTAAAGTAATCTCATCAGGAGAGACAAATTCCCCCGGTTTACTTCCTTTTTTCCCTTTTTTAATCAGGACTTTTCCATCCTTATCAAAAACATAATACCTGTGATTACCGGCGTCGGTTACAATAACACGTCCATCATCTAATACCGCCAATCCACCAGGGCGGAATTTTGCTCTCTCTTCGC
This sequence comes from Candidatus Zixiibacteriota bacterium, assembly GCA_003641345.1. The sequence continues at coordinate 10,432 of QNAD01000023.1, forward strand.
CTTCAATAGTAATACTTGAGATAAACTTACCATCAGCTGTATATTTCTGAATATTGTGCAAGAATGTATCGGTAATATAAACATTATCTTCTTTATCAATAAAAAGCGTCATCGGATAAAGCATTGTGCCGGGGACAGGGTTATCAATTTCCGACTTGTTGGCTTTTTCACCAAATTGGAACAAGAAATTACCATCGGGGTCATAAACACAAATACGAGCGTTTAATGCATCTGAAATATAAATATTACCTTTTGAATTTATATATATATCAGCCGGTTGGAGAAGACTTCCATTTTGACCTGCATCTTTTATATCATACAGATAAGTAATTGGCAAATCTACAAGCTTCATTGCGGCGGCTTCGGCTTCTTGTCGCTTAATTTCATCGGCACTAACACCATATTTAATGCTCATTTCCAAAGATTTTTCTGTTTCTTCGAATTCTTCATTAAGAGCACTTAATACATAATAGTAAGTAGTACCTTTTTTAATGTCTTGATTATCTGCATATTTCGTAGCCGGAGTGTTGCCAACCACCTCATATCCACTTCCGGAAGTTTCCGACCGATAGATATTGTAAGCAATAGCCCCTTTAATACCTTCCCAATTTAAAAATATTTTATTTCTGTCAATTCTTAAACCAACCCATTCAGGAGCTTCAAATTTTCCTACAGCAGACCCTGGAATAGTAATTGATTTTTCAGTAGATTCCATTTCACCATTTGCTGTAACAGCAATAATTTTGTATAAATATATAGCTCCGGGAACTAATTCTGAATCAAAATAATGTGTTTTGTCAGTAGCACCCAATTCGGAAAAATTAGCATCTGTATCAATTTTTCGCATAATTCTGTATTGAGTTGTACCATCAAATTTCTGCCATTTGAGTCCAACTTTCCCTTTTACAAAAAATGCTCCTATCCAACTGGGACCTTCTGCCATAACTATCGATGCACAAAAAATCATCACCAGTGTTAAAATAATCATTCTAAATAATTTTGAATGATGACTCATAATTAATTCTCTTTTCTCCTTAAATTTCTCCATCGTAAATCCCGAGTCAAAAAAACGTGAATTATTTCACAAAG
>QNAD01000024.1 GCA_003641345.1 Candidatus Zixiibacteriota bacterium
CTTCTTTTGCAGTATCTGTTTTTAGGTTATTCTTTGATTTGTCCCCACCTTTTGTGCCACAACTTAAAATAAACCCTGAAATTAAAAACAGGATTAAAATCAGCTTATTTCTTGTGATCCTCGACATATTATTCACTTTCCCCAAAATATTAGTCATAAAAATCTTTAACATACATCATTTTATTTTATTTTATTTTATTACATTATAATAGTATAACATATAAAATTTCATTTCGCCAATCTTATAAATATCGTTATTTTTTTCACTAAAGGTTGACATTATCACTCTTTTTCTATTTCTTTAACAAGAAAATAAAGGTTATTTTTTAAAACTATAATTTACTCAAACTATCAAAGTAAATTATTAAATAAATGGATTTAATAGTGAGCCAAGCGAAGATAACAGAGTTTTCCAAAAAAATCATCATAATTGTCGGTGGTTATGGAAGTGGAAAATCTGAGGTAGCTGTTAATTTAGCCTGTTATCTAAAAGCTAACCAAGATTATGATATTGCTATCGCTGATCTTGATATTATAAATCCGTATTTTCGCTCTCGAGAAGCTATTAAAGCTTTAACCGAATTAGGGATTAAATCAATTGTTCCCGAAGGCGGACAATTTTATGCTGATTTGCCAATAATCTTACCGGAAATTAAAGGTGCTATCGAGAAAAACAATGATGACTTATTGATTTTGGATGTTGGTGGTGATGATACCGGGTCGAGAGTATTAAGCTCATTATCTGACGCATTTGTAAATGTAGAATATGAAATGTTACTGGTTCTAAATGCCAGAAGACCTTTCACCTCTAACCTTGAAGAATCAACGAAAATGATTAAAGATATTGAAAAATCTTCAAGATTGAAATTTACCGGATTAATCTCCAATACTCATTTGATGGAAAACACTACTAAAGAAATAATATTGGAGGGGGTAGAACTTGCCCGAGTTGTTAGCAAAAAGTTAAATCTTCCTTTGTTATTTGTTAGTGGATTAAAAAACATATTAAAAGAAATTGACGGGACAAAACTAAACGAAGCTACCCTTCCTTTAGAAAGACAACTGTTAAAACCCTGGGAAATAAAAAATACCAGACCAATATAAGGAATAAAAATGCCTGGTGTCACTATAGACAAAAATCATTGTAAAGGATGCGAACTGTGTGTCAAAGTCTGCCCGCAACAGATCCTTTCGATGTCAAAGGACATTACTATTAAAGGTTATTATTATGCCACTGTGCATGATCCTTCGCGCTGTATTGGGTGTAGGATATGTGCTATCAATTGTCCTGACTGTGCCATTGAAGTTAACAGTCATGGAACAGTTTATGCTTTATTCGAATATTAAAAGATATTAAAGGAATATTATGGCAAAAGTTTTAATGAAAGGTAACGAAGCTATAGCTGAGGCGGCTATTCAAGCTGGATGCAAAGCATACTTCTGTTACCCTATTACACCTCAGTCCGAAGTTGCGGAATATCTTGCAAAACGGATGCCGGAAGTGGATGGAGTTTTTCTGCAAGGCGAAAGTGAAGTTGCCGTTGGCAATATGATCTTTGGCGCTGCCTCAACCGGCAAAAGAGTATTTACAACTTCGTCCAGCCCTGGTATAAGTCTTATGCAAGAATCAATTTCATACATTGCCGGTGCTCAACTTCCTGCAGTTTTTGTGAATATTATGCGTGGTGGACCTGGTTTAGGTGGGATTTTACCTGCACAATCAGATTATTTCCAATCAGTAAAAGGTGGCGGTCATGGAGATTACAGACTTCTAGTATTAGCGCCATCGACAATTCAGGAAGCAGTTGATCTTATGATGCTCGCTTTTCATCTGGCTGACAAATATCTCAACCCTGTCATGTTAATAGGAGATGGTATGATTGGACAGATGATGGAAGCGGTTGAATTTCCTGATAATTACAAAGAACCGGAACTTCCTTTAAGGGATTGGGCTACGACCGGAGCTGACGGAAGAGAACCAAGAATTATCAAATCTCTATTTTTAGACCCTGCCCTACTTGAAAAAAACAGTTGGGACATGGAAGAAAAATATGAGAAGATGAAAAAAGATGAATGTCGTCATGAACTTTATAATGTTTCCACAAAAAATAAAATTCTAATTACTTCTTATGGTACTACAGCAAGAATCTGTCAAACTGCTATTAATGAATTAGAGGATGAAGGCATTTCAGTCGGTCTATTCCGCCCAATCACACTCTTTCCTTTCCCTGAAAAAGCTCTTCAGAAAGAAATTAATAAGAATAACATTAAAGCAGTTCTTACAGTTGAGATGAGTACAGGACAAATGTTTGAAGATATTGAATTAGCCAACAAAGGATCAAAACCTCATGAATTTTTCGGGCGAACCGGAGGAATTGTTCCTTCCCCAGAAGAGGTTAAAAATAAAATTATGGAAATGATTAAAAAGCACACCGTATCATCCGGAAAAAATAAGAAAAATAATCGAGGCAAATAATGGCAATGAATACTGAAACAATTTTCTCCCGACCAAAGTCGATGACCGAAAAAGTGACACACTATTGCCCTGGTTGTACTCATGGAATTATCCACCGCTTGGTTGCTGAGACATTAGACGAATTAGGACTTCGTGAAAAAACAGTAGGAGTTGCACCGGTGGGATGCTCTGTTTTGATTTATAATTATTTTAATTGTGATTTTCTCGAAGCTCCTCATGGACGTGCTCCAGCTCTTGCAACCGGCTTTAAGAGATTAAGACCGGATATGACCGTGTTTACTTATCAAGGCGATGGCGATTTAGCTTCGATTGGGACCAGTGAAATTATCCATACCGCCAACAGAGGTGAAAAAGTTACTACCATATTTGTGAATAATGCTATTTACGGTATGACCGGCGGACAGATGGCACCAACTACTCTTCCAGGTCAAATAACATCAACCAGTCCAGCTGGTCGTGATGTTTCTAAAACAGGTTATCCTTTGAAAATATCAGAAATGTTAGCTACTTTAGCAACCCCTTCATTTATTCAAAGAACTTCGGTACACGATCCGCAACATATAATTCAAACTAAAAAAGCTATCAAAGAAGCATTTACTTATCAGAAAGAAGAACGTTGTTTTTCATTGATTGAAGTGCTCTCAACCTGTCCTACTAACTGGGGATTGTCACCTTCAGAAGCGACCAAATGGCTCGAGGATAATCTTTTGAATTTCTTCCCATTAAAAGTTTTCAAAAGACCGAATGATGGGGAGGACTCTAAATGAAACAATTTGAAGTTACTTTCGCCGGATTTGGCGGTCAGGGAATTATGACCGCCGGTCAGCTCTTGGCTTATGCCGGAATCGAGGAAGGCAAACAAGTCGCTTGGATTCCCTCCTATGGACCGGAGATGCGTGGTGGAACCGCTTATTGCACAGTAGTTATTTCAGATGACCGCATAGGATCTCCAATAATAAACAGTCCACAATGTATCTGTGTTTTTAATCGTCCTTCGTTTGATAAATTTGAATCAAAAGTCAAAAAGAATGGTTTCCTTCTGGTCAATAGTTCACTTATAGAAACTAAATCTCAAAGAACAGATATCACACAACTATTAATGCCTTGTCACGAATTGGCGTTAAAACATGGTAATCCGAAAGCATCAAACCTAGTTATGCTGGGAGCTTTTGTGGCAATTTCAAAAGTAGTCTCACCTAAAACCTTCGAAAAAATTATTAAAAAGAAATTAGGACACAAAAAGAATTTATTAGAAATCAACTTAACGGTTTTTAAAGATGCTTTCAAATACGCAACTGCAAAAATGGGAGCAAAGGTAAAAGTATGAATCATAATTTCGATAAACTCCATGAAATTTTTGACCGTCATCCAAAAACACAAGAATCTTTAATTGCGGTTCTTCAGGATATTCAAAAAGAATATCAATATCTCCCATCTGAAGCTCTAACTGAAACATCAAAGGTGCTTGATATACCTTTGAGTAAAGTTTTTTCAGTTTCCACATTTTATAATTCTTTCAGTTTAAATGAACGAGGAGAAACAGTTATTAAAGTTTGTACCGGTACCGCTTGTCATATTAGAGGTGCAAAACTTATCAAAGACCAAATCGAATCGCTCCTAAATTTAAAATCAGGAGAAACAAGCAAGGACAAGAAATTTACTTTAGAAGAGGTTGCTTGTGTAGGAGCTTGTGCTATGGCTCCTGTTGTTATAACAAATGATAAATATCATGGCTCAGTTAAAGTCAGCAACGTTAAGAAATTGTTAAAGGCTAAATAGTATGCAAATAGCTAATCCTAAACAACTGAATAAAATTAGGAAAGAATATCTTGCAAAGCAGGATCAATATCCAAAGAAAATTATGGTTTGCTGTGGTACTGGTTGTATTGCCAATGGTGCTCTAAAATTGGTTGATGCTTTTCGGGATATTTTAAAAAAACGTAAAATAAAGGGATTCACCGTTGAAGCCCTTAAGGAAACCGGTTGTCATGGTTTCTGTGAACAGGGTCCGTTAGTTGTTATCGAACCGGATGGCACTTTTTACTCCAAGGTGAAAGCTAAAGATGTAGAAGATATTGTTGAAAAATCTATAAAAAAAGATGAAATAATTGAAAAATTGCTTTTCACTGATCCAGTAGATAAAAAGAAAATAACTAAATATAACGACATTTCTTTTTTCAAATATCAGAAACGAATCGCTTTAAAAAATCTCGGAAAAATATCCGCCCACAGTATAGATGAATACATCGCATACGGTGGATATCAGGCACTGGCTAAAGTTCTTTCCAAAATGTCTCAGGATGAAGTCATTCAGGAAATAACAAAATCAGGGCTACGCGGACGAGGTGGTGGTGGTTTCTCGACTGGTAGAAAATGGAAAATTTGTAAAGATATTAAAGCGGAAGCTCATTATGTAATTTGCAACGGCGACGAAGGCGACCCAGGTGCTTTTATGGACCGGAGCATTATGGAAGGTGACCCGCACGCTGTTTTAGAAGGAATGATGATTGCCGCTTATGCCATCGGTGCCAAACAGGGTTATATTTATGTCAGGGAAGAATACCCACTGGCAGTCACCCACCTTGAAAAAGCAATCAATGATTGTGAAAATTTAGGGTTATTAGGTGATAATATTCTAAAAACTGGTTTTTCATTTTCAATAAAAATTGCCAGAGGTGCCGGAGCTTTTGTCTGCGGTGAATCATCGGCTCTGATGAAATCAGTCGCAGGTGAAGTTGGTGAACCAAGAGCTAAATACATTCGGTCGGTAGTCAAAGGTCTTTATGATCAACCTACTGTTTTAAACAATGTTGAAACTTTAGTCAATGTTCCGATAATAATCGACAAGGGAGCAGACTGGTATAAAAAATTAGGCACTCCCAAAAGCAGTGGCACGAAAGTATTTTCATTAGTGGGAAAAGTCAGAAATACCGGCTTGATTGAAGTTCCGATGGGTATCACCTTACGGGAAATCATTTACGATATCGGCGGCGGTATTATAGACAATAGACCATTCAAAGCGGTTCAAACCGGAGGTCCATCGGGTGGATGTCTGCCAGAATCACAGCTTGATTTACCGGTTGACTTTGACACCCTTACCGAGGTCGGAGCGATGATGGGATCCGGCGGAATGATTGTCATGGATGACAGAACCTGTATGGTTGACGTTGCTAAGTATTTTCTTGAATTTTTAGTTTCAGAATCATGCGGGAAATGTGTCCCCTGTCGGGAAGGGCTATTCCAACTTCTCAAATTGGCAACTAAAATATGCGAGGGACGTGGCGAAGAAGATGATTTGGAAAAAATTGAAAAACTATCCGATAATATAATTCTCAGTTCATTATGCGGATTAGGTAAATCCGGTCCGAATCCGATAATGAGTACTCTTCGCTATTTCAAAGATGAATATATTACTCATATAAAAGACAAAAAATGCCCGGCAGGTGTATGTCGGGATTTGATTACTTATGAAATATTAGATAATTGTACCGGCTGTACCGCTTGCAAACCGGTTTGTCCCGTTAATGCAATTACCGGGAATAAAAAAGAGTTACATGTTATAGACCAAAACTTATGTACTCAATGTGGAGCTTGTTTTGCTGTTTGTAATTTTGATGCTATTTTGGTTAGCTAAGGAGAATAGATGATTAACATTACTATAAACGGACGAATTGTCCAGGCTGAAGAAGGTGAATATCTTCTCTCTGTTCTAAAACGAGAAAAAATAGATGTTCCAGCTTTGTGCCACCATGATGCAGTCGAACCTTACGGCGGTTGCCGGCTGTGCACAGTGGAGATTACCAAAAAAGAATGGAACGGCTGGTCTGATTATGTAACCTCATGCCTATACCCTGTTGAAAAAGGTTTGATTGTCAGCACTCATTCCACAAAAGTAAATGAAATACGCAAAACAATATTGGATCTCTATGTTGCTCGCCATCCTAATTCTCCAGAAATTAAAGAATTGGCTGAACAGTACGGAGTTTTTGAAACAACATTTGAAACTATCGCCGATGGTGACAACTGTACTCTTTGTGGAATTTGTACCCGTATTTGCGACGAAATGGGATTCCACGCCATATCACTTGTTGGACGTGGACACGGGAAAATAGTGGCTCCTCCGTTAAATGAGGCACCTCCTGACTGTACCGGTTGTTTAAGTTGCGCTCTCAATTGTCCTACAAACTTTATTAAGTTTAAAGATGAAGGTGACTACAGAACTATCTGGGGCAAAAAATTCGAATTGATTACCTGCAGTCAATGTGGTAAAAAGACAATAACCAAAGAATTTGCACAGTATCTATCCGACAACAGAGACATCCCTTATGAGTATTTTGAAATTTGCGATGAATGCCATCGTAAACAAACAGCTTTAGAAATGGGAAAAATAGCTAACTGGACACGGGAGGAACAATCATGAAAAAAAGATTTATTGTTAATCCCAGCACCTGTACTGGATGCCGAAACTGTGAATTAGCATGTGCTTTCGTTCATGCAGAAAACGGTAAACTGGGCAAAAGTAGAATTTATCCAATAGATGGTGGTTTCAAGGATTTATGGGTACCTGTTGCTTGCTTACAATGTGATGATGCAGCTTGTGTAAAATCATGTTTAGTTAATGCTTTGAAAAGAAACCCCGAAACAGGTGCTATCGAATTAAATCATGATATCTGTGTTAATTGTAAGGCATGTGTAGCCGCATGTCCTTTTGGTTGTTCTCTAATCGATGAACAACATGAATTAATTGTGAAATGTGATTTGTGTGGCGGTGATCCTGCTTGTGTTCTTTTCTGCCCTACTAAAGCATTACAATATAAACCAATAGACAACAAAACTAATAAAATAGCTGTCTAAAAATCAGAATTTTTGTCGGTGATTTCGGTCACCGACAAAAACCTTGACACTTTATCCAATAATAAGCTAATTAACAAGTTAGAGAGATATTGAGCCATACTGCTCAGATTTCTATTAAATTAAATGAGAAACCAAACTATGCAAAAAAACGTATAAATTTGTATATCTAAACAACTGGAGGAACTTATTAAATGAAATTAACTGACAGGGAACAGGATGGAATTGTAATCCTGGAACCAAAAGGAAAGATTATGGGCGGACCGGACGCAAGTCTTCTCCATGATAAGCTCCATGAATATATTGAAATTAACAAAACTAAGATTATTATTGATTTAAACAAAGTTGACTGGATGAATTCAACCGGATTAGGTATTTTGATATCAAGTTATACTACTCTCAAAAATAATTCAGGGGAACTAAAATTAGCTAATGTAACTGAAAAAATAAAATCATTACTGGTTATTACAAAACTCGAGGGAGTTTTTGATACCCATGAAACAATTGAAGATGCCATTGAGGCTTACAAAAAATAATAGTCTATTAAAGAATATCTCGTGGTGACAACCCTGTTATTTTAGGAGCGTCTTAATGAAAAAACCAACAATTTCCGGCAATAAAATCATAGTCCCCTCCGATCCGGAATATCTTAATGATGTAGATGTCTTTATAGAAGGTATTTTACGTGGGTACGGAGCGGATGAATCGATAATTGCCGATATTGCAATTTCAGTTTCAGAATTGGTAAACAATGCTATGCTACATGGCAATAATTCTGAAATAAACAAAGCTGTAGAAGTTTCCATTGATAATAAAAATAATAAAGTTGAGATAGTAATTTATGACAATGGAGCCGGTTTCAATCCCGATGATATTGACAACCCGTTAGACGACAGCAATCTTTTAAAAGAAGTGGGACGGGGAATTTTTATTGTTAAATCACTAATGGATTCTGTTAATATTGAATCAACTTCACAAGGAACCAAGGTAACCATCGAAAAAGCAATTTAAGTTGTAGTTACCTACTCAAATATGAATTTTGAGCTAATAAAAACAATTCTGTTCTTTATTTCGGGTGGTTTCTTAATCTTTTTAGCCATCACTCTTACCCGTGATAATTTTTCACACCGGTTAAACAGAATAACCGGAGCGATGCTGGCTTTTGCCGGAATTGGTCCAATCTTTATGGCTTTGGGTTCAGTAATCAGTCAATCTAATTCTTCAATCATCAATTTTGAAGATTCGCTCACATACAACCTTGTCTATTTATGGGAATTTTTCTTTCCCTGCCTTTTAGTTTTTTCATGGATATATCCGATTGATCGTTTCCGCCAGTTTAAACACCATCGTTTAATATATTTGGTTTTCATACCAACAATTATACATTTTCTTTTAATGTTATCATTTGACCAAATAGCATCATTCCTATCTGCATTTGAAATAAATACTGGCAAAGAAAGCATCTCTTCTTTGATTTTAGTACCTCTTGCAAAAGTATTTTCATGGATATTGTTGATAATTGGTTACATCCATATATATCATTTACAAATTTTTGGTGCTCTTAATTTATTATATGTTTTCTTAGCTGTCTTTTTTCTGGAATCAGGGAGAAAGAAAATCAGCAATCCCAGACTTTTGTCGCAGACAAAAGCCGTTCTCTGGGGAACCAGAATTGGACTTGGTTTATTTGTAATTTCACAGTTAGGCTCTAATGTTCTTCCATATCAACTTCCCGAACCTGTCTCAAATTTTTTATTGATGTTAGCCATGCTATCCGGTGCGGGGATTTTTATTTTTGCAACGATTAGATATCAATTCTTGGATGTCAGATTAGTTTTCAGGCAGTCATTTATTTACACTATCACTTCGGGAATTTTGGTAGGTCTCTATATATTTCTTGTTATTCAATCAAAAGAATTTCTCACTCCTGTTTTTGGTGAACAAGCCAAAATGATAAGTTATGCATTTATAATTTTTATCCTTTTATTATTTCAACCTATTAATAATTGGATTGATAATTTTATACGGTCAATGTTCATAAGAACCAAAACCGACCATAGAAATATATTGGAAAGATTTTCCCGCCAGGTAATCTCCCAATTTGACCCCAAACAATTAAGACAGACTATCGATGAAACTTTAAAAACATCGCTTCTTGTAGAGAGAGTTTATTTTGTTTTATATGATGATGAAGTTAGTGAATATGCTATTCTACAGGGAAAAGATATCAGCAAACGTGTTGTTATAAAACGAGATGATTTGATGCTCAGAGGAATAAATCTCCTTGATAAACCTACCGACTATTCATCACTAACTGTATATAAAGAAAATTCTATTTTAGCAGATTACTTGAATGATAAAAAAATAAAACTTATCGTACCGATGAAGGATGCCAATCATCTTCTCGGATTTCTTGCTTTAACTGTCAAACTTACCGGTAGCAGATATTCATCAGATGATCTCAATTTACTTGGGGTTCTTTCAAATCAAATGGTTACCGCCCTAACTAATGCTCGTTTGTACGTAGAATCTCTTGAGCGAATTCGTTTACAGGAAGAAGTTTCCATGGCACGACAGATTCAAATTGAGCTTCTCCCCTCTTCCCCGCCAATACTTAACTGTAGTGAGATATTTGTTCATTCCACTCCATCGCGAACTATCGGAGGTGATTTTTATGATTTCATTGAGTTACCTGACAATCGAATAGGATTTTTAATTGCCGATGCTTCAGGAAAAGGAATGCCAGCCGCTTTAATGATAGCATTGATACAAGCAATTGTGAGAAGCGAATTGAATAATGGAAACTCAATTCCAACGATGCTTCGTAATGTTAATGAACAAATCGTTGAGTCAACTTCATCAGAAAAATACGTTACACTATTCTATGGAGAGATTAACACAAAAACCGGAGAACTCAATTATGCCAACGCCGGACATAATTATCCTATACTGGTAAGATCGAACGGAAATATGGAACTTCTCAAAGAAGGGGGAGCTATTATCGGTGCTCTACCTCAAATGGAATATAAATCTGAATCTATAATTTTAAATTCCGATGATTTGCTGTTTTTGTTCACCGATGGTTTATCCGAAGCCATGAACAAAGATGAAGTGGAATATTCCGAAGAACGTATAAGAAATTACATATATAAAAACCGTAAGATGTCCCCCTGTGATTTAGTAGAATCAATCTTAAAAGACGTAAGAGAACATGATCCTTCAGATCCACCTCAAGATGACACCACTATAATTTCCTTGAAAATGAGGAGTATAATTAAAAATGAGCAGTAATCATAATAACTTTAATACTGAAAAACTATTTAAACGCAAAGATGAAAACTGTGGATTTAAGTTTTGCCCATATTGTTCCAATAAACTAATAAGTGAACATCACGATGGTAAAGATAGATTGAAATGTAGTTCTAAATCATGTGACTATATTTTTTATCAAAACCCTGTTCCCTCTGCAGGAGCGATTATAGTAGAAAATGATAAAATTTTACTGGTCAAAAGAGCTCACCCGCCTAAATTGAATTGGTGGTGTTTTCCGGCAGGCTTTATGGAATGGAACGAACACCCCTCACAAACCTGCATCAGGGAATTAAAAGAAGAAACAGGACTTGATGTTAAAATAAATTCTTTATTTGATATTTATTCCGGTAACGATGATCCTCGAACAAACGCAATTCTGATTCTTTATATTTGTGATAGAATAGGTGGTGAACTAACTGCGGCAGATGATGCTTTGGAAGTAAAATTTTTTCATCTGGACGATTTACCAGAAAAGATAGCATTTGAATCACATATCCAAGCTCTGGCAGATTATAACAATCGGTTCAGAAAAAAAATGTAAATTAAATAGCGCAAAATTCTAATGAATTTATTGATATATTTTTTTTATTGCCGAAAATTCAAAATGGAGGTTTTATATGTTTAGTGACATTATTTTCAGAAAATATCCTCAACTGATATTTATTTGTTTCACTCTCTGCTTAATAAGTTTTTCTGCTCAAGCAATAAATTATAAAAATTATAAACAAATTAGAAACCAAGTGGAATTATTTGATATTACAGTTGAAAAAGAAAATATTAAAATTACAGTAGCAAATGAAAAAGAGAAAAAATACGAAACTATCAATAAAAATGATATAAGTAAAAATGA
>QNAD01000025.1 GCA_003641345.1 Candidatus Zixiibacteriota bacterium
ATTTCTGAACTGCAAAATCTTCTTTTATCAGATATCGAATTTGAAGCAGGTTTTATTAAGGTAACCGGAAAAGGAAACAAACAACGACTTGTTCCATTAGGTGAATTTTCTCGAAAAGCAATTGATGAGTACCTTAATCATGCTAAGACTAATACTTTAAGTGAGGGCAGTAAGTTGCTGATAGTCAACAATAAAGGCGAGGCATTGTCGCGAGTAGGGTATTGGAAGATTATCAAAAAAAGAGTTATTGAGTCAGGAATTTCAAAAAAAGTATCACCTCATACTTTTCGCCATTCATTCGCAACTCACCTTTTAGAGGGTGGAGCAGACTTAAGAATAGTGCAAGAAATGCTCGGTCATGCCGATATAAGTACAACACAAATTTATATGGAAATTGATCGGGAATATATTGTTGCAGAACACAAAAAATATCATCCTAGAGAATTGGCAAGGACCAAAAGAAGGTGAATTAAAAGAGACAAAAAATTACCATTTTGCTATATTGCAGGAGGGTATCAGTTTAGAATTTTATTTTGAGAAATTTTTCCACGATAAAAAAGTAACTTTTCATAGAATTCATAACTTTGATTCACTTATTTCTATTTGCCAGCGAAATCAGATTGATGCTATTGTGATTGGTTCTGATGATAATAAAGAAATAAATTTAGAATTAATTCATTCTATTAAGCAAAATATCTTTTTATCCATTATACCGGTGATTTTATATCACCCAAATCCAGAGCAAAACCAAATAATAGCCGCTTATGAAAACGGAGTCGAAGAATTTATCCATGGTGAATGGGTTGATCGTTTGGTACAGGTTAGGATTGAGAAGGCTATTGAAAGAAACCGTCGGGATTTATCAATTAATGGTTCTACACAGCTTCCGGGAACAAATATAATCGAAGATGAAATTATGCGGCAGTTGGAAATGCAAGCAGAATTTGCTATATGCTATGCAGATTTGGATAACTTTAAGGCTTACAACGATTATTATGGGTATCATTATGGCGACAAAATAATCAGACTTACCTCGAAAATAATTCGTGATACGGTTTTTGATTTATGCAGGGAAGGTTTTGTCGGGCATATTGCTGGTGATGATTTTATTTGTATTATCCCTATTGATTTAGTCGATGATATTTGTGGTCAGATTATTAAAACATTTGATACTTTGATCCCTTTTCGGTATAAACCGGAAGATAGAGAAAGAGGCATAATAACTTCGGTAAATAGAAAAGGTCAGATTGAAGAATTCCCGCTGTTGACCATATCAATAGCAGTTGTTATTAATTCCAATGGAAAATTTGATCATGTTGGGGAGTTGTCGCATATGTTGGCTGATTTAAAAAAAGCGGTTAAAATGAAAGACGGTTCCAATTATATGATTGAACGCCGCCAAAAATATTAATTTACTTATAAATCTATTTTTCTAAAACTCTACTCTTAAGCTCTAATGCGGGTGCAAAATACGGGCTAATTCTCAAACTTTTGTCCAGATACTTCAACACCGAGTCAACCGCATTTCCTTTATCATAATAAGCTCTGCCTATACAGTAAGGAGCCTGAAATAATTGATGGTCCGACCTAAATGCTTTATGCATTAAGTCTATGCCCTTGTCATAATTTTTATCAGATAATACAATCAAACCCCAATTAAGATAATTCTGTGCAGAAAGTTTTGTTTTTTGATTAGCTATAGCAAACAATGAATCGCTTTTATGAATATTACCAGTAGATGCATAATATGTTGCAACACTAAGGAACGCATTCCCATTATTAGGAGCAACATTCATCGCCGCATCAAAAGCTAATTCTGCAGAATCAGATTGTTTAATCTTAATATAAGTATTAGCCATATTAATAAAATATCTGCTCTGCTCACTCAATTCAGCCGAGCTGGAATCAAATAAGGTTATTGCCATTTTATACATGTTGATTGCTGAATCCAGTTGACCTCGTTTGTCAAGTAACAAGCCGTAGTTGTTATAAGCCTTATAATAATTTGGATCATTTTGAATTGCACGAAGATAATTAGTTTCAGCATTATTATATTTTCCAAGCAAGAATTGGGTATAGCCTAAATTATTTTGGAGCGGAGCAGAATATGAATATGCTCTGTCAGCTAAAATATACTTTTGTTCAGCATGAACATAATCTTTCATCTTAAAATATTTGATGCCTTCGTTTAAATAGCTTTGATATTCATTGGAATAGCCAAGCAGATACCATGTTCTGTTGACCAGAATAAACGGAATCAAAAACAGAAGAGCTATTATTATCCAATTTTTGAAATTATATTTTTTTGATTTTTTTATTAGAGTATATATGCCTGCTACGGCAATAATAATCATGAAAGGTATCAACACTAAACGGTGGCGGGCAGTTACTAAAAAGAGAATAATCGAAGGAATGTAAGTAATAATAAAAATATATATTGGTTGAAGTTCTTTTCTTTTTTTTCTGAGGACATAAATTCCCGCAAAGAAAAGAGGGATTAATAATCCAAACGGAAACATCAAAAAATTCTCGATTTTCCATACTAATAACGAATAGAGAGATGATTTTTGTCTTTGAAAGTAGAGGTCAGAGTTGTCGCTATTTTCGAATCCATTAAAAAGATAAACAGTTTTCTGCCAGAGAAGATCTCCAAACTTATTTGGGTTTTCAAGCATGAAGTTTATAGCTTTATTTGTCCAAAACGAAGATTGCTCAGTTTCATTTAGTTCTCGTCCGGCTTCTTTTTGGGCAGCTATTTTGGTGACATCTTGGAAATATTTCCAGTTTGTTAAATCTTGGTTGTCTATTTCAGGCATACGCATCGATAGCCCGCTGGCATCACTATTATTTCCAATATATAAATTAACACCGCCCTGAGATGAAATTAGAATAAATTCGCCTGTTACTATAAAGTTTCTGATAGTTATTGGTGCAATTATAATAATTACGCCTACTATCATTATAAGTGGGAGTTTAATTTTATGTGAAATTGATTTTCTTGATGGCATCTGCCAGAACAACCATAAAGCCAAAAAAGGAAGAACAATCAAAATGTTAGGTCTTGAAATAACAGCAAGTCCAAAAATTACCCCTGTTATAAGCCATGTTTTTAACGAACGGGAATCTTTATAAGCAATCAATCGAAACATTCCCCAAACTGTAAAAAATAGAAACAAAACAGGAATAAGAAACATTGTTTCATAAAATATAATTGTCCCATAAAAGGCATAAATAAATCCGACAATAATAGCGACAGTTTTGTTAAACAGATAGTAACTCAATTTGTACAAAAACAGAACCGTTCCGCAGGCGATAAGAGTCTGTAATAGTTTACTATAAAAAATTGAACTGCCGGTCAGCTTGACTAAAATTGCAAGAAAATAAGGATATAAAGGAGCACGGAAATATGCAGTGTCACCCAAAAATGATTTTTCGAGAATCTCGTGCGCCCATTGCCAGTGCCATAGTTCGTCAATTATTGGAACTTGAAAGCCGGCATCCTGACTTAGTTGGATAAGATATATTAATCTAACGACAAAAGTCGTAACAACTAATATCCAGAGCCATTTATCTTTTAAGTAACTATTCGACATTTATTAAATATTTAGTCCTTACTTTTTAGATTTAAAACCACGATATGCCAAATGGGCTAATATTGCAGTCATTAAGGCAAACATTATCAATGATAGCCAGGGGCCGAATGCACCGCTTAGGGTATTCATCATTCCTTCGTGACCATCATAAAAGTCAGCATAGTATGTCCATGAGCCTATCATAAATGCCACCAGAACACCTATCAAGGCATCACCTGCAACAAGTCCCGATGAAAACAAAACACCTTGTTCGTTATTCTTCTTTTCATCGTCTTTTTTGGAAATCTTTTTAATTAACATTGATATAAGCCCACCAGCCATAATTGGTGATGAAAGAGAAAGTGGCAGATACAAACCAATTGCAAAAGGAAGCGAAGAGATACCAAGTAGTTCCACGGCTAAAGCAATAAAACCGCCAACAATTATTGGCGACCATGGAAGATTTTGATTCATTACTCCCTGTACTACTGTTGCCATAACATTTGCCTGAGGAGCTAAAAGCGGAGTTCTTCCCGTTGCTCCCTCAACAAAACCAAATGATTCGTTTAAAAAGTAAATTGTGAATCCCATTGCAATCGCAGGGAAAAACAAACCGATAAACTCAGTAAGCTGTTGCTTGATCGGTGTGGCACCTAACAAAAAGCCGGTTTTCAAATCCTGAGCAATATCACCGGACATACAGACTGCTATACAAACAATAGTTCCGACCGACATGGCGGTGATCATTCCTTTTACGCCTGATACGCCAAAATAAAGAAGCAATAAACAGGTGACCAGTAAAGTTGCAATTGTCATTCCTGAGACAGGCGATGAAGATGAACCAACAATACCAACAATTCTTGCGGCAACTACTACAAAAAAGAAGCCAAACAAAACAGCAAGTACTACTCCAAGGAAATGAAGTTCTGTACCGGGGAGAATCCAGATAGCAATGATGACACCTAAAACTCCAAGCATTACCCATTTCATTGAGACATCTTTGTCGGTTCGAGGTACGTCTGAATTTTGTTGTTTTCCAGTTAACTGACCAAAACCTTTTTTGAACGAAGATATAATAATCGGGAAAGCTTTAATGAGTGATACAAAACCACCCAAAGCAACCGCGCCGACACCAAGATATTTTATGTAGTAATTTCTTAACTGTCCTGAATCCATTTCGTTAAGAGGAATGACACCGGGTGCAATAACAACTCCGGGAATTTGATCACCAATAAAAGCAAGAAGAGGGCTAATCCCTAAATAACCTAAAACCGCTCCTCCCATCATCAGAGCCGCAATTCGAGGTCCGATAATATAACCGACACCTAAAAGTGCCGGAGTAGCATCAATACCTATTGTACCGCCTTTTAAAACCCCCTTGAAATCATAATTAACCGATTCAGACCAGGATTTCAGTAAATTCATGAAAATTTTATAAAGTGCACCAAACCCAATCCCTGCAAATACTAATTTTGCTTTACTGCCGCCTTCATCACCTGCTACAATAATTTCAGCACATGCAGTACCTTCGGGAAAAGCTAATTTGCCGTGTTCTTTATCTACCAGATATTTTCGCAGGGGAATCATTAGCAATATTCCCAAAGTACCACCCAACATTGACAACCAAAAGATTTGCATTTGGGAAACTTCATGAAAATATCCTGATGCGGCAAGTTGTTCGTTTGCTGACCAGATAAAGAATGCAGGAACAGTAAATATAATTCCTGCCGCCAGAGATTCACCTGCTGACCCGATTGTTTGAACGATATTGTTCTCTAAAACAGTTACTTTTTTAAAGAGTGTACGAAGAACTGCCATTGATATAACAGCCGCCGGTATCGAAGCAGAGACTGTCATCCCAAATTTTAAGCCCAAGTATGCGTTAGCTACTCCAAAAAGAACGGAAATAATAATTCCTAAAATAATCGCTTTCCATGTAACTTCAGCAATGTTTTGTTTTGCGTCAATTACCGGTTTAAAACTGTTTGAATTTTGTTCGACACCGCTCACAATTCCTCCAATACAAGTTTTTTTTACGTATTACCTAAAATTAGAGGAAAGTTAATATATGTCAACTATTTACTATTTGATTCATGAAAATGCTTCAATTTTTATGTGATGCGATAAAAAACGCAGATTTTGCTTTCTTCGGAATTTGATGGGGATTGCATAATAAAAAAAATAAATAATAAAAAATTGTTGTTGTTTTGGAACTATAATACAGTTTTTTTTGTATAAAGATAAAATTGATAGGGTACTACGAATGTAAATCTTGTTAGTATTCTTGACGAATGTGATTAAGCTATTGTATCATAAAGAAATAACTTGACATAAAAGGATGTCAAACGTATTTTTATTGTAGGATTGGGCAATTCCTACAAACTTAATAGGATGAAAAGTAATTCGCAGTTGGGTATTCTTTCGATTTAATATTACGGAAAAAAACAGGTTTATAGTTTAATGACTATAAAACCATAACAGAAAACAAGGATTTCTACCGTAGGGAGGTGAATCTTGACGAAACGTTTTCACTTGATTGCGATTATTATCGTAATCTTAACAATACCATCGTTGGTATTTGCAGGTGCTCATAGTTTCGGAGCTACTAAGGTTATTGATAAAGGTGATAATCAGATTGTCGTACCTTTAGAAATTACCAACAGAGCTAATCTGACAGCTCTTGATATTCCATTAAGTTTCTCAGAAGGAGTTACTTTAGAGGAAGTTAACTTTGAGAACACCCGTGTTGACTATTTTGATTTAAAGATTGCTAATATTAACAACGAAGAGAATACAGTCATAATTGGTCTTTTACCGCAAATGTCACCGGTTCATAAGCCTGATCTTAAAGCAGGTTCTGGTGTGATTGCTAATTTGGTGTTTAAGGTCACTGATCCGGATATTACTGAGATTACAATTGAAGCAATATCTACTGTGAACCCTAATCATCAATTGACATTTGTATATCATGAATTTGATGCTGATGGAACTCCCTCAAGCAACGCTATCACTAATAGTAGTGATAAAGGTGAGGTTGTGGAGTTCGAATCAATTACTCTTCAAGTTGCATCTAAAGAGATTCCGGACAATTATGCTTTAATGCAAAATTATCCTAATCCTTTTAACCCAGCAACAGACATTGCTTTTGCTTTGCCAGAAGCTGCTCATGTTAAGCTTTCAATTTACAACGTATTGGGACAGGAAGTCACAATTCTTCAGGATGACATGATGGAAGCCGGACAACATGTGATTAATTGGGATGCACGAGATAGAGCCAGTGGCATCTATTTCTATCGTATCTCAACTGATAACTTCAATGAAACAAAGAAAATGATGTTATTGAAGTAATTAGTTATTTTCAGGTTCGCCCAAACTTACGTTGAAGAAAATTCTTTTTAAATTTCGTCAGAAGCCTCTCACTTTTGTGAGGGGCTTTTATTTTTGTTTCAAATTATTTGTTAACTGTCAATAATTGCGAATATATGATGCAAACTTTGCGATTTACTGTTATGTCTCGTGGGGCAGTAAGTGTAAGATATTGAAATACATGAGATTAACATATTGAGTCAAATTGGCATGATTTTTGTATAACAAATAAGTATCGAGAATCTAAGAATTTTTAAGTTCTTATTCTATAACAGGTTCATGGCGGTTACCTGATATAATATTCTCGATGGTGAGGACAGAGCAAGGTCTCAACTATGTTGAGGCCTTCTGTTTTTATATTCTAATTTCATTTATGAGTTTATCTGAGGCAGGGGAAACATCAAATGATTTTTTAGCAGTTTCATTATCAGAATTTAGCAATGAAACTTTAACATTTGGAAGATTTTTAACACTACTATATCGGGCAGTAATTTGAGCGGCTTTAAGAATGTTTTCTTCAGTTGCGTCACCGATTAAAATGGTTACCGGTGATCCATGTTCCAGTACTTCCAATGTAGGATATTGTGCTTTTTTTATGTGAATGATAGATTCGTTTTCTTGTTCATTTCTGCCGACAATAATTTTCGTATTACTATTCAGTCTAAAATGACGACCGATTTTCAACAGACTTAAATCATCAGAAGTTGTATGCTCGGTATGAGCGAAGAGATCGCGAAGTTTATTTGAGTATGGTTCATCGGTAAGCAAACATCCTGAAGCAGGAGACGGATAATCCTCAAGCCCGAATTCTTTCGCCATTTCCATTTGCCTTTTCCTACTTCGTCCGGAGATTCCTTCCAGAAGTTCTCTATTAACTAAACCATTTAACTCGGGTTCGGTTGGGTTCAATAGTTTTGCTGATAATGGTCTTAGTAGTTTTCCTACTAACTCGGATTGTTTAGCTACCAAATTGATTTTGTTTTTTACCTGTGACATTGGTCTTTGTCCCATAACTTCGCCTGTAATAATAAAATCAGCATTAATCATTTCCATGAGTTCTTTAGCTTCGGATAACATCAGAATTCGGCAATCGGTACATGGGTTCATATTTTTCCCATGTCCATATTTAGGATTTTTAACTATTTCTATAAATTTATCACCTAAATGCATTAGTTTGACATCAAAACCAAACTTTTCTGCGGCTGGATATGGATTGGACCCACATGAAGATTTGTCTCCAATATCACAGCCAAACTGAGTCAAAAAAGTCAGTGCTGTTACTTTGATGTTTTGGCGTAACATAAGTAATACTGCCAGAGCGGAATCCAGCCCACCTGAGAATAAAGCAATGCAGTGCGGTTGTTTTCTCTCCTTGGACATTTTTTCTTTCTGTTTCCTCAATTAAAAGTGTTTCATGATAATATATTTTAACATAACTATGAAATATATTTTTCAATTTTTATCAATTTTATTATATAAGGTTTTCTTGACTTCATGTGAAGTAAGACCTAAAATGGACTGCAAAGAAAGGACTTTACTAATTTTTAAAGCAATCAACAGAGGCTTGAAGCATTTTGCTTATTCTTGCCAGGAGATGTTTTTCTTTTCTGTCCGGATGTGTTTTGCGTTTTTTTCTCGTAGAATATATGTAGCTGAAACAATGGAGCAGATGTATCTTATTGGTATAGGCTCTTTGTTTTTGATAGTTTTAACCGGTATATTTGCAGGGCAGGGATTCGCTTTTGCTTTTTCTATGGAGCTTATAGATTTTGGCGCCAAAAACTATCTTGGACGTATTATGTCCATCTCAATTATAAGAGAGTTGGGACCAGTATTAACCGGCCTAATGATGGCCGCCAGAGTAGCATCTGGCATTACAGCTGAAATCGGAGCAATGAAAGCATCTAACCAGATTGATGCCATGGTTGCTTTTGGGATTGATCCTTTAAAAAAATTAGCAGTACCAAGAATGATTGCGTTGATAGTTATGGTGCCGGCTTTGACTATCCTTTGCGATATAATTGCTCTCATAGGAGGTTGGGTTGTATCGATTTTTATCACTCATGTAACATCCACAATGTATTGGTCTCCTGCTTTTGAAAAAATGGTTTTTGGTAATCTGTTTATTGGGATAGTTAAACCAATCGCATTTTCTTTTGTAATTGCTTTTGTTGCTTGCTATAAAGGTTTTACTTCCGAAGGTGGAACCAAAGGGGTAGGAAAAGCAACAACTGAATCGGTCGTGTTGTCATCGATTCTGATATTGTTGGTGAATTTTATCATTACAAAATTTGTATTTGGTTTGATTAAAGGTTATTTATGATCAATATAAAAAATATAAGTTTTTCCTATGGAGATAATCTGGTTTTAAAAAATATTTCATTTAAAGTAGATAACTCCGAATCTCTGGTTATTATGGGACCATCCGGTTCTGGTAAGTCAACAATTTTAAGATTAATTCTTGGTTTGGAACGTCCTTCAGAAGGAACCATAGAGATTGAGAACCAGGATATTTGCGTTATGAAAGAGAAGGATAAAAGGAAATTACGGAAAAAAATAGGGATGGTATTTCAACACGGGGCGTTATTCGATTCTTTAACTGTTGGTGAAAATACTGGTTATTATCTAATTGAGCATACAAATCTGAAATACGAAGAGATAGAAAGAAGAGTTAGAGAAATGCTTGGTTTTGTCGGGTTGGATGCAAATGAAATTATAGATAAGCTTCCCGAAGAATTATCAGGCGGAATGCAACGAAGAGTTGCTATTGGTAGGGCACTTCTCTCAACAGATCCAAAGGTTATGCTGTTTGATGAGCCAACAACCGGATTGGATCCAAAAGCAACCCATAATGTTCTGGATTTGATTGAAAAATTGTATTCGGAAAAAGCTATTTCAAATATTACTGTGACTCATCAGATTTACGATGCTGTTAATTTGGCGGACAGATTTGTTGTAATATATGAAGGCGAAGTCGCTTTTGATGGAAATCTTATTGAATTACGGGATAGTCAGGATGAACGAGTTAAAACGTTTTTGAAACCATTTCTTAATTCAATGGGTAATGTTTTAGAAAAAAAATTGTTGGCAGGCAATTAATAGTCTGTTAATATATAGTAGAATGAATTAAGGTTGAATATGAAAAAAAGTACTTCTGTTAAATGGGGCAATCTAAAAGTTGGAATATTAATTACAGTTGCAGTGGTGGCACTATTTTGGGCGTCACTATCCGGCGGTGGAACCTCTATTTTTGATTCTAAGAGTAATTTTGTCTGTTATTTTAAGAATGTAAACGGCATGGTTAAAGGTTCTCCGGTGTGGATGTCTGGGGTTGAAGTCGGCAATGTAAAATCTATTAGTTTTGTTAATCTTGACTCATTACGCCAGGTGGAAGTAGTATGCAAAGTAAAAAAAACTATTTGGGAAATGATCACTGAAGACTCCCATGTTGAGTTAGGAACAATAGGTTTTCTTGGAGATAAATTTGTTGAGATTATTCCGGGAACTACCGGAAAACCGGCTATTGCTGAGAATTCAATTCTACCTACTTATAATGCTAACGATGTCGCTAATATGTTTAAAGCTGGTGAAGATGCTTTTAAAGATGCTGGGTCGTTGGTAAACAATCTTGACAGCATTTTAAGCAGGATGGAAAGAGGTGAGGGAACATTAGGGCAGTTGTCAACCAATGATAAATTATATACTGACTTGACTTTGTTAATTGCATCCCTGACGAAAGTTACCACCTATTTGAAAAAAAATCAGGAACGTATAATTTCGTCGGTAGAAAGAACATCAAACTCCGTTGCTGATTTGACTGATAAAGTTAATGAAAACAAGGGGACGCTTGGAAGAATTGTCAATGACCCTGAACTATATGATAATCTTGCGGCAACGTCTGTTAAACTTGACTCTATCTTATATAAAATAAACACAGCCGAAGGGACTTTGGGCCTTTTTGTTAATGATACTACTTTGTACAGTGAGTTCACCAATTTATTGGGACGAGTAAATAATTTGATAACGGATATTGAAAAAAACCCAAGAAAGTATTTTAAGTTCAGCGTTTTTTAAATAGTGATTTTATGTCTTAAACACACATTGTGTGATTCACTCAATGTGGCATTAGTAAGTTTCATTAACTTTTCCAGGAAATTATTGCTTAGTGTGATATTCTCTGTGTCGGGCGAATCTTCAGATTCGCCTAATTAATTCACTCTCATAACTCATTCAGCACTTTTTCAAATATG
>QNAD01000026.1 GCA_003641345.1 Candidatus Zixiibacteriota bacterium
CTACATATGTTCAACATCCAATTCAAGATAGATTGAGACTGATTTCATACGATCCTGGATTTGCTTATGGTATATCTGCAGGATTATTTTATTTTACTTCTGATTATAGTGGTATTTATATTGAAGGGAAATATCATGGAGCTTCGACGAGTAATGTAACTGCGGATTACCTTGATGCAAAATACGATTTTAATGAAGACGTAAAGAAGTTTGATATTAATATTGGAATTAGGCTTTTAGCTGGTTCCAAAGAATAATATTATAAATATTTTTGATAAAACCCGTCTTTCGACGGGTTTTTTTGTAGGGATAAATAAGCAATGAAAGCTGTAAAACTATTAATAGTTGATGATGAAAAAAATCAACGAGAACTTCTTTCAGGATATCTGGATAAAAAAGGTTTTACGGTTTTTACTGCTGATTCGGGCGAACAAGCACTAAATGAATACCACAAACATTTTTCATCGTTAGCAATAGTAGATATGAAGATGTCAGGAATGAATGGTATTGAACTTCTTTCGAGATTAAAAGAGATTAATCCATTTATTCAAGTTTTAATGCTGACAGCTTTTGGCTCGGTAGAGACAGCTGTTGCCGCTATGAAAGCCGGAGCAAATGATTATTTGACCAAGCCAGTTGAAGACCTTGATGAGCTGATGATAAAACTTGAAAAAGCTTATCTCCAAAATCAATTGATTGTTGAAAATAAAGTAATGCAGGAGAGATTATCTGAGGTTTTTCCTGAAACTGAGATAATTGGAGAATCTGATGCCATAAAAGATATCAAAGAAATGATTTCTCTTGTAGCCCAAAAGGATGCTACAGTTCTTATAACCGGACTTTCGGGAACGGGAAAAGAATTGGTAGCCCAGGCTTTGCATGCTTTATCTGATAGAGCTAATAAAAGATTAGTTGCTATCAATTGTTCAGCCTTTCCTGAAAATTTATTAGAATCAGAACTTTTCGGTTATGAGAAGGGTGCTTTTACCGGAGCGGACAAAACGAAACAAGGACGATTTGAATTAGCTGATGGTGGAACATTGTTTCTTGATGAAATTGGTGATATGCCACTTTCGATGCAGGTTAAATTATTAAGAGTCTTAGATCAGAAAAAAATTGAAAGGTTGGGTTCGGTCAAAGAGATTGAACTTGACATAAGAATAATTGCTGCAACTAATCGGGATTTGGGTACTATGGTTAAAGAAAGAAAATTCAGAGAAGACCTTTTTTACAGGCTGAATGTAATTCAGGTTAAGCTTCCCGGGTTAAAAGAAAGAAAAAGCGATATCCTTCTGTTAGCAGAAAAATTTATTGATAAGTCTTCCAGGAAAATAGGTAAAAAGATTATTGGTATTGATTCGGATGCGGCTAATATTCTTACTTCTTATGATTGGCCAGGTAACGTAAGAGAACTTCAGAATATAATCGAGAGAGCTGTTGTTCTTTCTCGTTCAGATACTATTACAGTTAAAGAGCTTTCAGGTTTGTCAAATAATTTGGAATTAAGTCCTTTAGCAAAAAGTGATATTATTCCACTAAGTGAACTTGAGAAAAATCATATCAAGCAAGCTCTTAATCAGTTTAACTGGAATATGAGTTTGACATCGCAAAAATTAGGCATCCATAGAAATACTCTTCGTACAAAGATTAAAGAATATAATATCTCAAAAACAGAATAAATTATTCTAACACTAAATCTGTGCATCTTTGTTTGAATGCACAATAAATGTGCGTACTTCATTGTCGGTACAGCTTGCAGTAATAACTATAATGTTGTAAGACAAGCAGATAGTTGACTTGGCATCGTTTTTGTTACTAATATACATGAAAATAAAATGAAAGGAAATTTGATATGAAATCAATGATGAAAATAATGTTAGTAACTGCTATTATTATGGCTTTTATCGGTTGTGAAAATGAGGATGAAATTTTAAATCCCATTCCGGCTGCACCTCAGGGCGTATATACGATAACAGGAGATAATGCCGTTTATCTTTATTGGAACGGTCCATACGAAACTGACCTTCAAGAATATATTATTTTAAGATCATTTGAAGAGTTTGATAATTATGTTGAAATTGCAAGAGTAACAGCGGAATCAAATCCTGATTTGGATCTATTGATTTATGAATACATTGATACAGAAGTCCAAAATAGCACAACTTATTTTTATGCAGTTATGACGGTTGATAATTCTGGACAAGAATCTGGCTTATCAGCTGAATCAGTATTTGATACGCCTCGCCCTCAGGGTGAAGTTACTCTCTATCCGGTTTCAGTTGATGGTTCTATCGCTGGGTTTAATCTGGTTACTGAAACGGTGGTGAATTATACATCAGATGCTGCAGACATTTATCTAGTTTATGATAATGTTGATGATATTTATTTTATAACTGCCGGCAATATTGATATTGATATTCAGGATATGGGTTTTAGTTATGATTTTGATCAGATTAACTATGCTCCTGATTCCGGCTGGTCACAATTTATTGATATGGAACTTATATTAGGACATACCTATGTTGTTTGGACTGATACTGACAATTATGCAAAATTGAGACCGATCCAGATTTTTAACTCCGGTGCTGTTAGATTTGAATGGGCTTATCAAACCGATAGTGGCAACCGTGAATTGAAAGTTGTCCCTCCTGAGGGACAATAATAGATGTTCGGATACATTAATGTATAAGAACGAAAGGATATGATATTATGTTACAGAAACTTATGAAATTAACGGTAGTTACAGCAACTTTAATGCTTATGACTGCCACGGTGGGAATAACGCAGAATTATGATGATGACTCGAGGTATGAGTATAATCATAGCAGTAAAGAAGCAAGAATTGACAGATATCTTGATGTTGTACTTTGGACTAATCACGAAGATGGTGAGTATTTTGAAGGTGACAATATTGTCATAAAATATCGAAGCAATCATGATGCTTTTGTTGCTATTTACTCAATTGACACAAAGGGCAGAGTGAACCTTTTGTTTCCATCGGAACCCAGAGAAGATAATTTCATTCGGGGCGGAGTTTCATATCGTCTTCCGGATGGTTATGATGATTATGATTTAGTAGTTTCCGGTCCGGAAGGAATAGAATCTATTCAAGTAATTGCATCAAGGGAAAAGTTTCCTATTCCAGACTGGTTTGAAAGCTCTGATGTTCTTTTTGACTGGGATGATCGTCATGAATTTATGGACTATCTTAATCAAAGATATTTTGTTCGATACAATGGCCAAAAGTTTGCCTATGATCGCTCCACAGTTTATGTGAATGAATGGGAGCCAACTTATTTTCGTCCTGTATATAGCCCTGACTATCCCAGTTGGACTCTAAGTGGTAATATGTATGTAGATTACCTGTGGGGATCGTCGGTTTATATTAATGGAGTCTATTGGGGCGTTACGCCTTTGTATGTTCCAAGAATCTATGTCGGTTGGCATACTATGACTATCTATGATAATTATGGATATTGTTGGGAATCTGATTTTCATGTCACGCGTTATCATACTGTAATATTGAACCGAGACATAATTCACCCTCGTCCAGGAGTTCATTCTAAGTTTAAAGAGGTGCGAACGGTTGGATATCGTAATCCGGCAAAGTATGGTTATCCCAACTATAAAAAGCAAGTTTCTAAAATGAAAACATATACTTCAAAAACTGTTGCAGTAAATAAAACAAATGTTAATAAAAATGCTGTTTCAGTAAGTAAAAACTACGTACGTGGTAATAGCAAACTGGTTAAAACAAATCGGGGTTATGAAACAACCGGAATCAGCACAGGGAAATCAAATAGCAAAGCTAATACTTATAGAAAATATAGAAGAAATAGTTATGACCAAAGCAAATCGAAAAAAACAAGATCCAAATCTTCTTATTCGTCCGGAAAATCTAATTCTGCTGATAGAAGTATCGGTGAGACATCAAGAAAAAATAGTACATCAAGCAGAAATTCTCGTAAATCTTATAAAGCGAATACGAGCAAAAAATCTCCTTCAAAAGCTACCAAAGTAAAAACTAAAACGAAAAAGTCTTCAAGCAGTTCTGGAAAGTCGATAAAAAGGAGTACACAGTCAAAATCATCTGAGAATACAACTAAATCATCAAAATCATCTGGAAAATCTAAAAGGGAAAAGAGAAAAGACAGATAAATTCACAGTTTTGCATGAAAAAACCGGTTCATATGAGCCGGTTTTTTTTGTGTCAGATAAATTTATTTGGAACATTTATACTTGACATTTGTTAAATAAAATGTTAGAATTAGGCTACTGCCAGCATGGCTGTCATATTGGCAGATTATTAATGGAAGTGAAATATGGCGTTTGATAAACTTACAGATAGAGAAAAACAGATTTTATATAATCTTGTTAATTATTATATTGAATCTGCTGATCCGGTTGGTTCCAGGGTTATTGCCAATAAATTTAAGATGGGTATTTCATCGGCAACGATAAGAAATACTCTTGCGGATTTAGAGGATTTAGAGTTAGTGGTCCAACCGCATACGTCAGCTGGCAGGGTTCCGACAGATTTAGGGTATCGGGTATATATTGATTATTTATTAAAACCGGAAGAACTAAGCCAGACTGAAAAAGATGTTATCAAACAAACAATTTTAAGAGATGGACGAGGTCTAAACGAAGTTTTAGGACAGACTTGTAAAGTTCTTGGGGATATAACAAATCAATTAGGTGTGACGATTGCTCCTCGTTTTGATAAAGGAATTTTAAAAAGGATTGAGTTGATTCCCATCACATCTGAGAGAATAATGGTCGTAGTTGTTGTTGAGTCAGGATTAGCTCGTTCAATAATTATTGAGATTGAAGCATCTATTAAAGAGACCGAGTTAAAAGATTTTGAAGAATTATTAAATGATCGTTTAAGTGGTTTGACTCTTGGCACTATTAAGGAATCCATTACTGAAAGATTATCTGATGTTGGTGGACATGGGCGTCTTATAAAATTGGTTATTGACACAAAAGATAGAATTTGGACAGAAGAGAGTTCCGATGATATTCATTATGCGGGAATGGATAAACTTCTGGAACAGCCTGAATTTTCAAACATTGAGCGAGTATCTGAATTAGTTAAAGTTTTAGGAAATGGCAAAGTCCTGTCTGATTTTCTTCGTAGTTCTAAGTATGAAGGACTTGTGATTACAATTGGGAAAGAAAATAAATTCCATGAGATTATGCAATGTTCATTAGTGACGGCATCGTATAGAGTTGGAAATATTACCGGCGCTATTGGAATAGTTGGACCAACAAGGATGCCATATAAAAAACTGACATCTATTGTTGAATATACTGCCAAAACAATTACCGAAGTAATTGCCGGGATTGATTATAAAAAGGGTTGATATGGTTAAAGAGAATAAAACAAATACTGAAAAAGAAAATAAAGATGATACTAAAGTGAATGTGGAATTTTCAGAACAAAATAAAAAAGAATCATCTGAACAATCTCAGGAAGAGCTGAATACTCAAAAAGAAGAAATCAAAAATGCTGAGCTTTCTGAAGAAGAACAACTAAAATTGAAAGTTGAAGAACTCGAAGATAAACTTTTAAGAACAACAGCGGATTTTGAAAACTATAAGAAGAGGCTACTGAAGAGGTCTGAGGAGCAGATTGAATATGCTTCGGATAGAATGATTATTGATATTCTTGAAGTTGTTGATAATTTTGAGCGGGCGATGGAGCATGGTAGTAAAGATAGTGATGTTGATTCCTTATATAAAGGAATGGAGTTGATTTATAATCAATTGGTATCTTTTTTGAATAAATATAATGTAAAGAAGTTAGATGCAGTTGGGGAAATATTTGACCCTGAGTATCATGAAGCACTTATGCAGATTGAGTCTGAAGAATTTCCCGAAGGTACAGTTGCAGTTGAAATTAATAAAGGTTATCTGAAAAACAATAAAGTTCTTAGGCATAGCAAAGTAGGGGTAAGCAATGGAGAAGAAAAAAAAGAATCTAAAAAGAAAGATAAATAAATAAGTATAAAGGAGAATAATTATGGGAAAAGTAATAGGAATTGATTTAGGAACAACCAACTCGTGTGTTGCTGTTCTCGAAGGGCAGGATGCGGTTGTTATTCCAAACAAGGAAGGAGCCAGAACAACTCCTTCGGTAGTCGCTTTTACAAAAGATGGTGAACGTTTAGTTGGTGCTGCTGCGAAAAGGCAAGCTGTGACTAATCCTGAGAATACAATTTATTCCGTTAAGAGATTTATGGGGCGGTTGCACAATGAGGTTTCATCCGAAGAAAAGATAGTCCCTTATACTATTGGCGATAATGAGAAGGGTGCTGTTTTAGTTGAAGCCGGCGGAAAAACTCATACTCCTCCTGAAATTTCAGCTATGATACTTCAGTCTCTGAAAAAAGCAGCTGAAGATTATTTGGGAAGTGAAGTAAAGCAAGCGGTTATTACAGTACCTGCTTATTTTAACGATTCTCAGAGGCAGGCGACAAAAGATGCCGGCCGTATTGCCGGTTTGGAAGTACTACGTATTATCAACGAGCCGACAGCAGCTTCATTGGCTTATGGGTTGCAGAAAAAAGGTAATCATAAAATAGCCGTTTTTGACCTTGGTGGTGGAACTTTTGACATCTCTGTTTTAGAAATCGGTGATGGTGTTTTTGAAGTTCGTTCAACTAATGGCGATACTCATCTTGGGGGTGATGATTTTGACCAGAGAGTTATTGATTGGTTAGCAGATGAGTTCCATAAATCTCAGGGGATTGACCTTAGAAAAGATAAGATGGCTTTACAGCGTCTTAAAGAAGCGGCTGAGAAAGCCAAAGTTGAACTTTCAACAACAATGCAAACGAATGTCAATTTGCCATTTATTACAGCTGACCAAGCTGGTCCCAAACATCTTGACCTAACTTTAACTCGTGCCAAGTTTGAACAACTTGTGGATGATCTTCTTCAGAGAACGATAAAACCGTGTAAAGCTGCTCTGAGTGATGCCAAGCTTTCAATGGATGACATTGATGAAGTAGTTATGGTTGGCGGTATGACCCGTATGCCGAAA
The DNA here is from genome assembly GCA_003641345.1 of Candidatus Zixiibacteriota bacterium. Next base: position 7,049 of record QNAD01000026.1, read on the forward strand.
GTTATTGAAATTGTTAAAGATCTCTTTGGCAAAGAGCCACACAAAGGCGTTAATCCGGATGAAGTTGTAGCTTTGGGTGCCGCCATTCAAGGTGGTGTATTAGCAGGTGATATGGATGAAATAGTTCTTCTTGATGTTACACCGCTATCTCTTGGAATTGAAACTTTAGGTGGTGTTATGACTAAGCTAATCGAAAGAAATACAACTATCCCTACTACAAAATCTCAAATTTTCTCAACAGCAGCTGACAATCAGACAGCGGTTTCAATACATGTTCTTCAAGGTGAAAGACAAATGGCTATTGATAATCGAACACTGGGTCGGTTTGATTTAGTAGGAATTCCGGCGGCACCGAGAGGTTTGCCGCAGATTGAAGTTAAATTTGATATTGATGCTAATGGTATCGTTCATGTAAGTGCAAAGGATAAAGCAACAGGTAAAGAACAGTCAATCAGGATAGAGGTTTCATCCGGTTTATCTGAGCAGGAAATTGAAAAGATGGTCAATGATTCTGAAAAATACTCAGAAGAAGATAAAAAGAAAGCAGACTTAATCAATGCCAGAAATGAAGCTGATCAATTTATTTATTCTACTGAGAAAACTTTAAAGGATGCCGGTGACAAAGTATCAGATGATGAAAAAAAGAATATTGAAGATGGTATTCAAAAATTAAAAGATGCTGTTGCAGGTGATTCTCTTGAAACAATCAATTCTGCCAAAGAAGCCTTGATGCAAGTTTCACATAAATTAGCCGAAGAAATGTATAAGCAGGCTCAATCCGAAGAGACTGCGAGTGCTGATACGGGTCAAGCTGGTGCACAACCAGGGGCAGAAACATCTGAAACAGAAAATTCATCTGATTCAGATAGTGCAGTTGATGCTGATTTTGAAGTAGTTGACGAAGATAAAAAATAAATAAATGTCAAAAAGAGATTACTACGAAATTCTCGGAATCGACTGTTCTGCTGGCGATTCCGAGATAAAAACAGCTTATCGTAAATTAGCAATGAAATTCCACCCTGATCGTAATCCGGATAGTAGTGAAGCTGAAGAACGATTTAAGGAAGCAACTGAAGCATACGAAATTTTAAAAGACCAAGGTAAGCGCCAAATGTATGACCAATATGGTCATGCCGGCGTAAATCAAAATGCAGGTGGTTTTGGAGGAGGTGGCTTTGGGGCTGAATTTGATTTGGGGGACGCTCTTCGGGCATTTATGCGTGATTTTGGTGGTGGTGGTGGCGGCGGTTCTATTTTTGATGATTTTTTTGGAATGGGGGGCGGACAAAACCGAAGACATGCAAGGGGTGAAGATCTTCGAATAAAGCTAAAACTAACCTTGGAAGAAATTGCAACTGGTATAGAAAAATCGATAAAAGTAAACAGGATAGTAACTTGCGAAGTTTGTGATGGGTCTGGGGTTGCCGCAGGGTCATCAAGGTCAACCTGCCATCAATGTAAAGGTGCAGGCAAAGTAAGACAGATTACCAAAACTTTCTTGGGCACTGTTCAGCAGGTGGCAACTTGTAATGTTTGTCGTGGTACCGGAGAGGTTATCGCTAATCCTTGTAAATCGTGTGATGGTCAAGGGAGAAAAAGGGGTTCATCAAAGGTTGATATTAAAGTTCCTCCCGGCGTTTCAAGCGGTAATTATATGACCGTCGAGAATATGGGGAATGCCGCACCTAACAACGGCCAACCGGGTGACCTTAATGTTATCTTTGAGGAAGTTGAGCACGATTTATTTACTCGTCATGGGAGTAACATTCTTAGTGAAGTCCCTGTTTCTTTTACAATGGCGGCTTTAGGTGGAAGCGTTAAAGTAAAGACTTTAGGTGAAGAGGTAGAACTGAAAATACCGCAAGGTACTCAACCGGGAAAACTTTTGAAAATGCGTGGGAAAGGGATTCCTCATTTGAATAGATCAGGGCGAGGAGATCATATGGTAAGAGTAGTTGTTTGGGTGCCAACAAAACTTGGGAATAAAGAAAAAGAACTATTGAAAAAATTAGAAAGTTCAGCTTTATTTAAGGCTCCCGAAGCTACCAAATCTTTTTTTAATAAATTAAGAGATACATTGGGTGTATGAAAACTAATTCAGGCAAAATTGAAAGTTATACGGAATTTACTATTTCACTTCAACCTGACATGGTTGAATTTGTTTGTGATTTTATAATAGATAATATTACAAACGGTTTGGTACTTGAAGATGAAGAAAGTAATGAGATAACTTCGATAAAATTTTATGTTTCTTCGGAAAATGAAAAAGATATCAAAGGAAAACTAAATAACTTTTTTGAATCTCAAAGTTCTAAAAATCAAGAAAAGATTAAAAATATATCCACGCAAATTGTAGAGAATATTTCTTGGGAAGAAGAATACAAAAAATCTGTGCAACCGGTATGGATTGGTTCAGATATTGTTATTGTTCCAACATGGAAAAAAGATGAATTTGATGCAAAATTTAAAATTCTCATTGAACCGAAAATGGCTTTTGGAACCGGCACGCATGAAACTACAAGAAGCTGTCTTAAGGTTATTAGGGAAGAATTTAAATCGCAAATGACATTTTTGGATTTAGGTTGTGGTTCTGGGATTCTTTCTATTCTTGCTAAAAAATTAGATGCAAAATATATTAAAGCTATTGATTATGATCCTATTGCTGTTGAAAACTGTAATGAAAATTTTGAACTGAATAATGTTGAAGCTATCAATGATATTTGTTTGGGGTCTATTGAGTTATGCAAGAATGATAATTCGTATGATTTTGTCTGTGCTAATATTATTCGTAGTACGATTGTTGAAATGTTATCGGAACTTCTCAGGCTTACTAAAACTGGCGGGATATTAGTTTTATCAGGGCTTTTGGAACAGGATTTAGATGAAATCAATAAGGCTCTTACAAATTTTGAATTCCGGGACATTACAATATATCCGGATAATGAGTGGAGAACAATTTTAATTAGAAAGCATTAAAATGCTTCCTCCAATTTTTTATGCCAATCCTGATTTATTTGCTGATAATCAAGTTGTTTTAGATAAAGAGGAAAGTCATCATGCCGTATCGGTTATGAGACTAAAGTCTCCCGAGATTGTTATTATTATTAATGGGCAGGGAGCAGCTTATCGTGGGGAGATAATTAATATTGACAGTAGAAAACAAGTAACTGTTAAATTTCATTCTATAATCAGAAATTTCGGGGAAACATCTTCTAAGGTTTGTTTGGCTATCGGTATGTCTGCTAATTATAAACTTGATGCTGTTATTCAAAAAGGAACGGAGTTAGGCGTAAAAAGGTTTGTTCCGTTGTTGACAGAAAAATCAAAAATAAGAATAGACAATAGCAAAAAAAAATATTCTAAAGTTAGAAGATTAGAAAAAGTTGCTCTTTCTGCAATTAAGCAATGTCGGCGTTCTTATATTCCAGAAATCTCAGAACCTGTGAAATTTATTGAATATTTGAATCAGATAGAAAAAACTGATTTAAATCTTATCTTTCATACGGAGAAAAAATCTTCAAAATTTAATCTTGATTCAATTGATAAAAGTTCAAAAAGAATAAGTTTATTAATTGGACCTGAATCAGGATTTTCAAACGATGAATATGAAATGGCTTTAGAAGCCGGTTTTCAGTCTGTATCATTAGGCCCACGGATTTTAAGAACGGAAACTGCAGGAATATTTATTCCAGGTTTAATAATGTATCTATTGAATGAGTTGAGTTAAATTCTATTTGTCCGATATATATTTCATGGAACAAAATTTATATAATATTATTATTTTTCTTTTTGGAATAGTAATTGGTTCGTTTCTCAATGTTGTGATTTATCGTCTTCCAAGAAATAAAGAAATGGTCAAGAGCCGTTCCGTTTGTACCAAATGCAATCAACAGCTTAAATGGTACCATAATATTCCTTTATTCAGTTATATCTTTTTAGGCGGTCGATGTTCGTTTTGTAAAGGTAGAATTTCAATTCGGTATCCTTTGGTTGAGTTAGCGAATGGTTTGCTTTATTTATATTTTTTCTTCCAATATAAAATGACAATAGAGTTTGTTGTTTATGCA
>QNAD01000027.1 GCA_003641345.1 Candidatus Zixiibacteriota bacterium
ACTTTAGCTTTTGTCTCAATACCTACATTGAATTCGGGAGAGATATATACTGTTGAATTTTATCTTGAGTTACCCGGCTATTACGCCGATGTTGTTTTAAATTTATCAATCGATGATCGTCATGTCAATAATCAATATTTTATCACGGTTCCCGGTGTGAGTTATCCGTCTGTAATTTTGTCGGAGATTTTCGCAAATCCGACTGGTGCATTGAATTCGGAATGGATTGAATTAATAAATATTTCTGACAGTTTAATTTTATTAGACAATTGGCAGATTTATGATGCTTCCGGCAATGTGATGCCTCTTAGTGGAAATATTAAACCGAATGAATACTTGGTATTAGTTCAGGATAAATTTAACTTTGAGAATTATTATTCCAACAGTATTACATCAATTATCGAACCAGATAATTGGACAACTTTAAATAACAGTTCTGAAACTGTTGTCTTAGTTGATAACTATGGAATTATTTCAGATAATTTCGAATATGAAAACAGTTTCGCAGAAAATCATAGTTGGTCGCGTGATGAGAATAATTTAGCTGAAAAAATATGGGGACGGTCAGTAAACTTAGGTGGTACCCCAGGATATGAAAATGAATTATATCCGGTTCAATCAAATAGCATAAACATAGTGACAATAACCCCGACTCATTTTTCTCCTCTAAGCAATGAGTTTGTATCTATAGTTATCCAAGCTGTAAATGCAGAAAATTACACAGCTCGGATTTATGATAGACTGGGAAGAAAAGTTAAAACGTTTTTTGAAAAACAGGCATTTATTCCATCAGAATTTAACTGGGACGGGTTGACAGATAGCGGACATAAAATTCCAGTGGGAGTTTATCTTTTCTATTTTGAATCCGAAGGTGCCAAGCCGATAAAAAAGCCGATTGTGATTACCCGATGAAATATTTATTGGTTATATTTTTATTTTGTGCTGTAACTTTAAGAGGAGCAGATTATTCTTACTTCTCAGATGAAGGATTAAGCGGTAATATATTCTTATCGGATATGACAGCGGCATCCTGTTTGTCGGTAGCTTCTCTGAATGATGAAAAGAAAATTCTGTTTCAATCCGGTTTTAATAGGAAATTTGATTTTGAATATTTTGACAATTTATATATTGCTTCGGTTTATAAAAACAGAAGAACAACAATTGGGGTAGGGCTGGCTCAGTTTGGTAAGATTGATTTTTATTCGGAACAAATTTTAAAATTGTCAGCTTCGTATGCATTTAATAATAAAAGTTTTGGGCTGAATTTGGCGGGGATTCAACATGGATTTAATGATAATTATTCTAATCTAAGGCAAACAACAATTGGAGTCAGCTCGCTCATTAAGTACAACAATTTTTATATAGCAGAAGTTGTAGATGATTTAATAAGCTCCCGTCTTACTCCTTATAGTTTGAAACCAAATGTCAAATTTACAACTTTATCAGAATTGATGATTAAAAATAACTTGTCATTGTTAGGACGGGTTACGTTTGAAAAAAATGAAAAACCGGTTTTTTCTTTTGCGGAAATTATAAAGTTAAATACTTTGAGCAATATTTATTTGTCAACAGTAACATATCCCTTGAAATATGGGGGAGGTTTAAGTTATAAATTCAGTAAATTGAATATAGTATATTCTTTTTCTTATCAGGAAATTTTAGGCTTTTCATACAGTATTGTATTTGATTATACTTTATTATTGAGGAAATAATAAAATAGTGCTGAAAAGAAACGACATAGAGAAAAAAGAAAAAGAACAGTTAGCATCATATGCTGCTTTTTCTTCAGAATCAAAGGGACGTGTTTACCCACAGCTAAGTCATGATTTTCGAACTGATTTTCAAAGAGATAGAGATAGAATAGTCCATTGTACGGCTTTTCGTCGTTTGGAGTACAAAACGCAGGTATTTATCCCACACGAAACTGATCATTACCGTACTCGCTTAACACATACTATCGAAGTTGCACAGATAAGCCGGACTATTGCCAGGATTTTAAGGCTTAACGAAGATTTAGCCGAAGCGGTAGCATTGGTTCATGATTTGGGGCATACGCCGTTTGGTCATGCGGGGGAAGATGTTCTTAATGAATTGCTCGTTAATGAAGGAGGCTTCAATCATAATCACCAGTCTTTACGGATAGTAGATTTTTTAGAACGAGGATATAAAGAACATCCGGGATTGAATCTTACTTATGAAGTTCGCGAAGGAATAGTAAAGCATGAAACCAAATTAAAAATGATTCATAAAGATTTTGATAATAACCAATTTCCTTCGCTTGAAGCAATGATAGTTGATATTGCGGATGAAATTGCATACAACTCTCATGATATTGATGATGGGTTATCATCGGGATTGATAACATTTGAATTGCTTGAAAGTTCTGAATCGTTAAGAAATATTTTAAATAATCCTCAGATTAAATTTGATAATAGCCATTATAGCCAGTACAGTTTAGTTCGTCAAATTATCAATAATCTTACAATTGATGTTATTGAAGAGACTAATAGAAGGATTGATCAGAATAATATCAAAACTATCGATAATGTAAGAGCCTCAAAAATTAAATTGTGCAATTATTCAAAATCGATGGAAATATGGGTCAAAGAATTAAAAAATCTTCTGTTTAATAATTTGTATCGTCATGAGAAATTGACAAATATGACCCAATGGAGCCGAGAAATTATTACTTCATTATTTGACTGGTTTAATATGGACACTGACAGACTTCCGGAGAGGTTTCAGAAAATGCTTCTTACGGAAAAAAAATCAATAGTAATTGCTGATTATATTGCAGGTATGACAGACCGCTTTGCTACAAAAATCTACGGTGAAATTAAATAGTAGCTCCGAAAAAAATCTATAAATAAATTATTCTTAAATTTATATTGTTTTGTATTGCTTTTTTTTATGAACTGTATTGCAGGTTATGAAGTTTGTTCTGTTAGTGAATATTGTAAGTTGTAATTAGTCAGCAACTTAACCTTTTCGTGTTAGTTGGCATAGAGCTTGCAATAAATGGTTTTATGGAATGTTATTTTGGATCCCAAACATTACCTATGGGTAATGAATTGGATAAAACAGCAGTAGTATCTTTCTCAATTCCTGAAATTGGGATAAGATTTAAAGCCCCTTTTAAGGGAATTGATAATAATCATTCGGATTTTGCGTCTTTTCTGGCGTTGCTTGAATTTATAGATTCTAATCAGAAATATTTCAGCAACCACACATATCAGATTTATGGTAATAATTTATCAGTTATAAATCAGATTAATAAGCGAGAAGAGCTTGAAGATCAATTCCTTCCTCTTTTTAAACAAGCCTGTTCATTTAAGGAAAAATATAAATTTTCTTTAGAATGGATTCCATCGCAGGATAATCTTGCCTGTGATGACCTTTTTGATTGACGAAATAGAGGAATCAGCCTTATAATAATTTTATGGCTACTCCAAGAGAACTATTTTTCGAAATAAAAAAAGGTAAATTCCATCCTGCTTATTATTTTTACGGTTTAGAAGAATATAGATTATCCGAAGCAAGAAAATATCTGGTTTCAAAATTTTTGCCGGATAAACAGGGAATGATTAATTATAAAAAAATTGAATGCAAAAAAACTGCAATCGGAGATTTAATTGCCGAGCTTGCCACATTGCCGATGTTAGGTGAACGACAGGTTTTTGCAGTTAATAATATTCAGCATTATAAACCTAACGATTTAAAAAAGATTTTAAAAATGTTAACGCCTCCCGACCCTAATAGGATAATAATATTCAGTACGCCTGCATCGAAAACCCCTAAGAAAACTTCTGCTCTATTAAAAACAATGTCAGCTAACTCGAAGCCAGTAGAATTTAAAAAACTTACAGAGAAAGAAACCATATCTTTTATAAAATCCAGATTAGAAAAAGAATCTATTGCTATTGAACAGGATGCGGTAGAATTGTTTGCGGCTCTTATTGCCGGAAATCGTGGTGCTCTGGAAGCTGAGTCAAATAAGCTAATTGATTATAAAGGCAAAGGTGGTTATGTCACTAAGGCTGATATTAAAAAAATAGTCACCGGCTATGAAGTTTATAATATATTCAATTTGGCTGACAATATCATTGCCGGTAACAGTTCCCGGGTTCTTAAGATGATTGCTAAATTATATTCCGATGGAATTGGTCCAACAGTATTGGCATCTATTCTCCAGCAACATATTATCTCATTATATTTAGTTAAAAATGACAAAAAACCGGTGGGGAACAGAGGTTATTTTATCCCGAGATTTAGAATACAGGCTCAGAATTATACTAATAAACAGTTGGAGCAGATTATAATTAAAATTGCCGAATTAGACTCGGAACTTCGCTATAAAGGTTTAAAACCTGAAATAGCTTTTGAGGTGTTTACGTTAAAATTAATCTCAAATAGTTAAAAAAATGAGATTTTAGGGAAGAAATCGTATTGTCGCAGGTAAATAATGTGAATAGAAGTAATGAACGGCAACTGATTGAAGCGGTTCAAAATGGAGATAAGGTTGCTTATGGCAAACTTATTAGAATCCATCAAAAACGTCTGTTCAGATTTATATATGGATTATTGGGGTCTTTTGATGCTACTGAAGATATTGTACAGGATAGTTTTGTGAAGGCTTATAACTCGATAGATAAGTTTAATTTGGAGTTTGCTTTTTATCCATGGTTGGCAACGATTGCCAAAAACAGGGCTTTCAATTATATGCAACGGGAAGAGAAGAAAGAATCTCTTGATAAAGTCAGTGAAATTGGTTTCAATCCGATTGATCCGGAGTTGGGACCGCTTGAGCAAGTTATTGATTCCGAAGGTCAAAAGAAATTTAATGAAGCTTTACAGTCAATGCCTATGAAATATAGGTCGGTTTTTGTTCTGAGACATTTTGAACGGATGGATTATGCGGCGATAGCAAGTTATTTAAAAATTCCACCAGGGACGGTTGACTCAAGGATTTTTAGGGCAAGACAGTTTTTAATGGATAAATTGAAAGATATGTTATAACGGAGCAATAGATGGACCACTCGTATTTTAAAGAAAGAATTTCCGGTTACTATGACAATAATCTACCGCCGTATGAACAGCAAAGCGTGGAAGAACATCTAAAGATCTGTGAAGAATGCCAAAAATTGTTGGCTCAATTTGAAAAATTAGATAAACTGGTTGAAGAAAAAAGTCAACTTTCTGATACTGAATATTGGGAAAAATCTGCACAAAAAATTGAGAACGCAATTGGAGTTGATGATTCTAAAGTTGTTGATGTCTCTCATAAATCTTACAAAGGACTTTTCTGGAAAATATCGGCGGTCGCAGCGTCGGTGGCTATTTTGACATTTATAGGCATTAATCAGGCTGATATTGCTCCTGAGGCTGAACTGAAAATCAATCAGCCACCAGAAGTTCAAGTTGAAAAGCAGAGGGATGTTGACAATGAAAAAGTAGTTACTGAAAAAACAAAAGAATTAGTTGAAACTGGAAAAGATACAACATCCGTACAACCAACAGATAATCTTCCTGAAAAAGAAAAACCAATTCAAAAGATTACTCTCGATACGGTTGTGAAAAAAAATGAAGCTGGAAAAGGCGTAGTAGAAAAAAAATTATCAGTTGTAGCTAAATCACCTCGTCCAATGGCTGTACAGTCTCAAAACGAAGAAATTCAAATTGAAGATGAGCCAAAAATTGAATTGCTTTCAGAGCAACTCGAAGAAACTATTGTGCAACCCGCATCTGAACCTGTAACTATCAGTAAAACTTCAAAAAGTGCCCAACAGTTTTTTGCTGATAGACTGGCATCTACTGATAAGGAGAGCAAGGATAATTTAGATTATTTGAGAAAACGAAAAGATTCGTTGAGAATGATTTATACAAGTTATTCTCAGACAGTTAGTAAAAAATTAAAAGCAAGTAGAAGTAAATCTGCGTCAGAGTCTAAGATTTTCAATGATTCTTTAAGAGCGTTGACGGAAAAAAGTTTGTTGGATGCTTACTATAAAATTGGTTTGAATTCTGATAGTGATATTGAAAAATCAGAAACAATCCGGTTTTTTGAAAATTATATCAGTCGTAAAGAATCATTTCACAATGAGTTAGCTCGGAAATATTTGGATAAGTTTAATAAGTAATAATTTAACTCTAATAAATTAAACAAAACTTTTATTGTTTACAGCCGTATATTATAACCAGAAAATAAATGTAAGATGGGGTGAAGTATGAATAAAAGATTATATCGTTCCGAAGAAAATAAAATTGTCGGGGGAGTTTGCGGTGGTATCGGAGAATATTTTGAAATTGATCCGGTATTGGTCAGAATCATTACGGTTCTTTTAATAATGGCTCCCGGCGTTGGTGTTCTTGCTTATATTATCGGTTGGATTATTATTCCTAAAAGACCTCCCGAAGTTGCCGCTGCTCAAGCTGAGTATCAATTTTCGTCATGGAATAAATATATTTCCGGTTTGATATTAGTTGCAATCGGTGCTATTTTATTGGTTCGTGAGAATTGGTTTTGGTTTGATTGGGATGAGTTCTGGCCAATTGTTTTGATTCTTGGCGGGCTTGCATTAATTTTTAGACGGAAAAAACCTAAAGATGAGGCAGAAATTAAGGTAAATGGTCAGGTACATACTGATAACAACATGAATCATAATGAAGGAAGTTCCGTATGACTCCGGCAAAACTCAGATGGGGATTGATATTTATACAAGTAGGCATTTTGATACTGCTTCGGAATTTTGAAGTTCTCAATGACAATTTCTGGTTTGAAATGGCAGTGCTTTCGCCGGTTGTATTGATAGCGGTAGGTGTTGAAAAAATATTCACCAAAACGAAGTTACAGTTTATTTCATACTTGACCAGTATTGCATTATTTATAGGCGGTTTTTCAATTGCTTTTCTTGCCGGCGCAGGAGGTATGGATGAAAACTTTTTCTCTGAAACTACCTATATCAAAGATTTTGACCCAAGTATAAAAAAATTATCTGCGGAACTTCGTTTTAACAATACTGATTTAACTATTCGTGATTCAGGCTCTGATCTTATTTACGGAAAGTTCGATGAATTTACCAGAAAGCCAGAAATCAATTACGAAATTCAAGATGACCAAGCCAAAATCAGTCTTATCAGCCGGAAGCATAATTATCTTGCAGGGGCAGTTAAAATTGATCTTGATGAACCACAGGATTGGTATTTAAGATTTTCAGAAGATATTCCGATTGATTTGGAATGTTACGGTGATGAAAATGATATCCATCTGAATTTATCAACAACTCAGGTTGAAAATCTTAAACTTAAATCCGATGATGCTAAAATTTATATCAAGTTAGGTGACCTGTCGCCGTTATTGAAAGCCTCAATTGAGGGTGAGGATTCTCGGGTACGGTTGAGATTGCCGGTAAATATTGGTGTCAGAATCTCCGGTGATGATTATGGTTCATATCTGAAACGATTAGGTCTTATAGAGACAGATTCAGGATTTATTAATAAATATTATGATTCTGCTGATGTCAAAGCAGATATTGAGCTTGATGAACGGTTAGGTTCATTCAGCTTGGATTATTTTTAATATAGATTTTTTCTTCTCCACTCTATTGTTTAGGGGATATTTCGGTATCCCCTTTTTTTATGGGAAAATTATTTCGTTGCATTTTGAGTGATTAGGTTATTAATTCAAGCTATGGAAAATTTTCAATTAAATCTATCAAGGCTCAAGGGGAAGATTGTTGCTATTGATGGTCCTGCTGGGTCAGGTAAATCGACTACCTCGCGGATGTTGGCCGCCCGATTGGGATATGTCTATCTTGATACGGGAGCGATGTACCGTGCTTTGACTTATTTTTCCCTAAAGAACAATATTGATATTTCGGATGAAACCAAACTTGAAGTTTTAGCAAAAAAACTCAGTTTTGAATTTATTACAGAAAATGAAGTCAATCGAGTCTTTATCAATGGAGAAGAAGTCACGGAAGAAATTAGGACAATGGAAGTTACCAAGAACGTTTCTGAAGTTTCCGCTCATAAAGGTGTTCGAGAAGCAATGGTTTTTAAACAGAAAGAGATTGGAAAGAATGGTTCTGTCGTTGCCGAAGGCAGAGACACGACCACGGTTGTATTTCCCAAGGCTGATTTGAAAATATATCTTGATGCTACAGTTGAAGAACGGGCACAAAGGCGATTATTGGAATTGAGTAAAAAGGGAGTTTCTACTACTCTTGAAGAACAAAAGCAGGATATTCTCAGACGAGACAGGTATGATTCCAACCGTGAACACTCACCTTTACAAAAATCAAAAGATGCAATAATGGTAGATACGACTAATTTAACGATTGAAGGTCAAGTAGATCATATTATTTCATTAATGAAATCAATAATTAATTAAATGAATATTCTTTATTGGGTTGGCTGGTTAGCTTCAAGATTTGTTTTCTCAATTGTTTTTCATGGGAAAATAATTGGAAAAGAAAATATTCCTAAAACAGGTGGTTTTATCTTTGCCAGTAATCATATTTCTTATTATGATCCTCCGTTTCTCGGTTCCTGCGTCAATCGGGAAATGAATTATATGGCTAAAGATACATTATTTAAGAATAAATTTTTGAACTGGGTCATCACCACTGTTAATACCCGTCCGGTCAAAAGGGGTGGTTTTGACCGTAAAGCGATAGAAATAAGCATTGAATTGGTTAAATCAGGGCAAGGTATTTTGATTTTTCCCGAAGGAACTCGTTCTAAAACTGATAATTTTTTACCTCCCCGTCCTGGAATAGGAAAGATTGCCGTTGAAGCTCAATGTATGGTTGTGCCGGCTTACATTCACGCCAGTAACTCATTGTGGCATAGCTTTATAGGAAAGAAGAGATTGTTTGTCGCTTGTGGTGTGCCATTATCTGTTGACTGGATTAGTCAGTTTTCAGCAGATAAAGAGAGTTATTTGAAAATTTCTCAAAAGATAATGGATGAAATTGCCAAGCTTAAATCAGATAATTTAAAAAATTAAGTATTTTAAATTCAATCCGATTAAAAAAATACGCTTTTAATTAAAAAATGTATTGAATTTTCTCATTTTTTTATTATATAGTGTGTCGCTCTTGAAGCAGTATGCTTCGGAGCATTCGGTAGAATCCCATCGGGAAAATCAAAACTACCGGGTGTTTTTAAGGAGGTTCTCTTTTAGTATATGGCAGAAGCCGAAAAAACTTCTCGAACTGCCGCAAACATTTCTAAACGAAAAGCATCAACTGCTAAAAAGACAAAAAAAGTAAAAACTAAAATTGTCAAGGCTGATGTTGCGGTAAAATCAGAAGCTGTAGTAAAGCCAGCAGTGGATAAGAGGTCAGAACGACATCTTACTTCGCGACATAAACGGATGATTGAAAAAGCAAAAGTCCGTTCCACAATTCCTAAAACTGAGGAATTACCGGAAGTTGCAGCAGTACAGATTACTGATGTTTCCGGTGTTGTTTATGAGCCTGAAGAATATCAGGCGATGATTGATATGTATGATGCTACCATCAAAGATATCAAAGAGGGTGAAATAGTTGCCGGTACGGTAATGGGTGTATCCCGCGATGATGTTATTGTTGATGTTGGTTTTAAATCAGAAGGTATCATACCTATGACCGAATTCCCCGGCGCGGTTACTATTAAGGTCGGAGATGCTATTGATGTCTTTTTGGAGCAGATTGAAGATTCCAATGGCCAACTTGTTCTTTCCAAACAGAAAGCAGATTTCATGCGAGTTTGGGATGAAATTCGCGATATCCATGATGCCGGATCAAAAATGGAAGGTCGTATTGTCCGCCGAATTAAAGGCGGTTTGGTTGTTGACATCAACGGTGTTGATGCTTTCCTTCCTGGCTCACAAGTCGCATTGCGTCAGGTTCCAGATTTTGATGCTTTAATAGGCACAACAATGGAGCTGAAAATTATTAAACTCAACAAATCAAGACGTAATATTGTTGTTTCTAGAAGAATGGTATTGGAAGAAGTTCGCGAATCTATGCGTTCAAATCTTCTGAGTGAAATTGCTGTAAGTCAGGTAAGACCAGGAGTGGTCAAAAACATTACTGACTTTGGTGTATTTATTGATTTAGGTGGTGTTGATGGTCTTCTGCATATTACCGATATGTCGTGGGGCCGGATTCGTCATCCATCGGAAATTGTATCATTGGGTGATAAGATTGATGTCAAGATTCTTGATTTCGATGAAAATACTTCTCGCATTTCCCTCGGTTTGAAACAAATGACACCTTATCCATGGGAAAATATTGAAGCCAAATATCCGCTTGGTAAAAAAGTCAAGGGCAGAGTGGTTTCGATAACCGATTATGGTGCATTTGTTGAATTGGAAAAAGGAATCGAAGGACTTATTCATATTTCAGAAATGTCCTGGACCCAACATATCAAGCATCCATCGAAAATTATGAATGTCGATGATGAAATTGAAGCTATTGTTCTTTCTGTTGATAAAGAGCATGAGAAAATTTCTCTTGGAATTAAACAGATGGAACCAGATCCATGGGCAACTATTGATGAGAGATATCCAATAGGAAAAATCATTAGTGGTAAAGTCAGAAATCTTACTGCTTTTGGTGCTTTTGTTGAATTGGAAGAAGGTATCGATGGTTTGGTTCATATTTCTGATATGTCCTGGACAAAACGTGTTCAACATCCTTCGGAAATTGTAAAAAAAGGTGACAAGATAGAAGTAAAGATTCTTAAGATTGACCATGAGAATCGTCGTATTTCACTTGGCATTAAGCAATTAACTGAAGATCCATGGGCTGAGATTGCTTCTAAATATTCAATTGGTACTGAATGTTTGGGTAACATCTCTAAAGTTATGGACCGTGGTGTTATTGTTGAACTCGATGATAACGTTGAAGGTTTTGTTCCTACCACTCAATTAGGTGTTAAAGACTTAACCGATCCTACAACTGTTTTTAAACAGGGTGAGCAGATTTCTTTACAGGTTGTTGAGTTCGATAAAAACCAGCATAAGATTATTCTTTCTGTGGAGGCTTATTATAAAAGCCGCGAACAAAAAGAACTTGATGAATATCTGAGCAAACAC
>QNAD01000028.1 GCA_003641345.1 Candidatus Zixiibacteriota bacterium
CACTGCAAGGGACTTGTTGAAGAACCCCGATTATGTCAGCAATGACAGGAATAAGACTTTTTCAACAAGCCGCGTTTTTACTATTTGTCGTTCCTGTTTTCACAGGAACGACAAAATAAAAAATATAACAGCAGAATAAATAATCACAGATAATAGGGGGATGAGTAGCCCACTCTGCCAATGGCAGACAGTGAGAGAAAATAGGAGAAGTAGGTCATGTCTCTCTTTTTTGGAGACATGACTTTTATAACATAGTAACTGCCGTCCACAGAATTCCCTGTATTTTTTATTTTTTTCTTATTCTAATTTTTGTATTATTATTCCATGACAGAAACAAATACATTTTTTGATATTACTTTGCATTATTTGGCTCCGGTTGGGGCAATGATGCTTTTGGGGCTTCTTGGGGGCAAACTTGCAAAATTCTTCAAACTCCCCAAAGTAACCGGATATCTTCTAACAGGAACATTAATCGGACCTTCGATATTAGGGCTAATATCCCAAGAAACAATCGAGAACCTATCTCTGCTTAATGATATAGCATTAGGTTTAATTATGTTTGCTATTGGCGGCGTATTTGAAATACATCATATCAAAACGGTAGGTAAAAAAACATTATGGCTTACTGTTGCTCAATCTCTTGGGGCAATGATTTTAGTTACGATAGCTTTAACAATTGTCGGAGTTTCTTTTTATCCGGCATTGCTGTTAGGAACAATCGGCATTGCCACTGCTCCTGCGGCAACATTGTTAGTGATTAGAGAGTATGAATCAAAAGGAGAATTTACAGATTCATTGATAACAATTGTGGCTATGTCAAATATCGTATGTATTCTATTCTTTGAATTATTCTTTTCCTATGTTTTGCTTAAAGATGGCGCCAGCTGGTATTATGCAATCCTCAGTCCTTTGTATGAATTGGGCGGTTCACTGATAATTGGCGGTACGGTTGGCTATTTAATTTCAATCTGGGAACAAAAAATAGATGATCAGGCAGAGATGCTGATGATTATTGTAGCCGGAGTGATGCTGGTAACCGGCTTAGCTTTCACTTTGAATTTACAACCTCTTTTTGCCACTCTGATAATGGGAGCAGTTACAACTAATTTGTCATTGATGCACCGATTAGTCTATATAGAAATGAGACAGATTGAACAACCTTTGTATATTGCATTTTTTGTAATTGCCGGAGCTTCGCTACATCTGGACCTACTGCCAACAATTGGCATTGCCGGTATCGTTTATCTAATAGCAAGAGTTTTGGGGAAAATAAGTTTTATTTATCTTGTTAGTAAATGGAAAAATTTCTCAAAAGAAACAAGAAATTACTTGGGGTTTGGGATGATTGTTCAAGCAGGAGTAGCAATCGGATTAGTAAATATTGTCAACAAAGTTGACAAGGAAATTGGTGATTTTTTAACACCTATAGTTTTATCTACAATATTAATTTATGAAACTATCGGACCTCCAATAATTAGATTTATCCTTTTTAAATCAGGCGATGTTAAACAATAAAAAAAGACCGTCCTGAGGGGTTGAACGATCTTTTAATCAAGGTAGGAACTTTTTTTCAGTAAGACCAAATTAGTTGGTACTTTTTTGAAGCCATTCTTCCATGTAATCTTTTATTGGTTTTGTTCCGCCTGTATCAGGATATGAAGCCATTTCCATCGGAATAACTTCTTTAGCCTGTTTCAAACCGGGAATATCAGCAAATGATTCTTTGATGATTTCAACAATCCTGCGAGCAACTATTTCAGCCCCTTGTCTTGATGTCTCAGGAAATAATAGTCCTATTTGGTCGTCAGTCACAAATGAGGCACAATCTATATTCCGAATATTATCACGGACAACATTTAATATCTTATCAAACCGCTTTTGCTCATCTGAATTAATATATTTCCTAAAAGAAGAAAAATCGACAACAGTTAGTGAGATAAAAATCCTATAACGCTCAGCTCGCAACAGCTCGCGTTGTAACTTATCTACGAAAGGACTACAAAGATTTTTTTCCATTTTTTCCTACCTACCAATATAGACAAAAAACTGTCTATAATTTATACAGCAATATTCATACCTTTTATAGCTATGTTTAGCATTTATGGAATTCTTTTCCTGATTATCAGAGTCGGAAATTACTCAAAAAAATAAAGCGATTGAGAGATAATAAGTTACAAGCAACAACTCGACAGAGATTTCTTCACAATTTCAAATAATATAAAGCATCGCATGCAATATAATGCTCAATAATTGCACAATAATACAAAATTATATACTAAGTTTAACTATTTAGAATTCAGTTTATAATCATTAATTTTATACAGAAGTGAACGATAACTAATCTGAAGCAGTTCAGATGCTTTACGCCTGTTCCAATTTGTGATTTTTAGAACTTCAGAGATAAGCTTTTTCTCTTCTTCGGCTACTATTTTACCAATTCTTTCTTTCAAAGAATAATCTTTTTCTTCTTCGATATTATTTGACGTTACATGATTAGTGGAAACGGATTGATTGGAGTGCTTCGACATTTGAGAATTCGATAAAATCTGATCTGTTATAGTTGAATCATCATTACGAACAATTGCTTGTCTTACCATATTTTCCAATTGCCTGACATTTCCAGGCCATGAGAAATTATGCATTTTTTCTAATACTTGAGGAGAAATAATGATAGAATCTTTTTTTAACGCTTTAGTATGTATTTTCATAAAATGGTCTATCAATAGTGGAATATCTTCTTTTCGCTCTCTTAAAGATGGAAGGAATAGAGTTATTTCATTTAACCTGTAGAAAAGATCATCACGAAAATATTTTTCAGCGATAGCATTTTCAAGATTAATATTAGTTGCACAAATTATCCTTACATCCACATGAATATTATGAATTCCACCAACTCTCACAAATTCTTGTTGTTCCAGAACTTGTAATAGTTTTGATTGTAACTCCATAGGCATATCGCCAATTTCATCTAAGAATATAGTCCCTTTATTGGCAACTTCGAAACGACCTTGCTTTGATTTATGTGCTCCGGTAAAAGAGCCTTTTTCATGTCCAAACAATTCAGCTTCCAGTAAATCTTTTGGAATAGCAGCACAGTTTACCTTAACAAACGGTTTGCCTTCTCTCTCTGACAATTCATGAAGAGAACGAGCAACAATTTCTTTACCTGTCCCAGATTCACCGCGAATTAAAACAGTAAGATCAGAATCTGCAACCTGCTCAATGATTTCTTTAACTTTGTGCATCTCATCCGAATCACCAATAAATCCAGCATAAGCAGCTTTACTTTTAATTTCATTCTTAAGTGAGCTTACTTCCTGCTTCAGCTGTTTCTTCTCTAAGACGCCTTTGATATGAATTTCAACTTCCTGAACGTCAAATGGCTTATTGATAAATTCTGCCGCACCTAACCTTATTGAATCAACTACATAATTTGTTTCACCATGTCCGGATATCATAATAACTTCCGGTCGTTCATCAATTTTATTAAGTTTTTCTAATACTTCAAGACCACTCATGCCCGGCATTTTAATGTCCAGAAGAATCATATCCGGTTTTTCAGTAGTAACCATTTGCAATCCTTCAAGCCCATCACGCGCAGAAACAAATTCATATTTTTCCGAAAGACCCTCAGATAAAATCCATGAGACCTTAGGGTCGTCATCGATAACTAATATTTTCACTTTTTCATTTACCATAATTAAACCTATTTTATAAACATATCGGCAAATTCGAGAACAAATCAAGTTATTTTTATAAAGTTTTGCTTAATTTCAGCAAAAATATGCAGTAAGTCTATATATCATAAGGGAAATAGAGCGTAAATATTGTCCCCTTACCTTCGGTTGACTCTAATGCAATAGTTCCGTTATGAGCCGACATAATTCGTTCAACAACAGCTAATCCAAGACCGGTGCCGATTTGTTTGGTCGTAAAATATCTATCGAATACTTTTGAAATATTTTTCTTAGAAATGCCACATCCATTATCAGAAATTTTCACAGCCAAAAAATCTACTTTTCTGTGAGATGGCCGCTCTAAAAATCCCTTAACTTTTAATTCACCTCCATCAGGCATGGCATCTATTGCATTTATAAACAGATTTAACAGAGTTTCTAAAATTTGATTTTTATTGACAATAATATCCCAGTTTAGGTCTTCAAATTCCATCGAAGATTCAATTTTTTTCTTTTTTATATCCGGATCAACCAACTCTAAAGCTCTTGAAATGACAGACCTTAAATCAATTTTTTCAGTTTGATATTTATTTGGGTTAGAAAAATCAACCAATTCTTTTACCAGTTCATTAAGGCGATGGACTTCTTCTTCAGTAATTTTAAACAAATCAGAATCTTGTAAATCTTTTGGTAATTTCAGCCTGATAACTTGCAGACCACCCTTAATTGAAGTTAGTGGCTTTCTTAAATCATGAGAAATCTCAGAAATCATGTTCCCCATCGTAAGTAATCTTGTTGCATTTAATAGCGATTGTTCTTTTTCAAAAAGAAAGGCTCCCTGAGAAACAACCAACCTTGCCAAAGAAATATCTTCGCTTGAATAAGGCTTATCCGACACAGCACCAAGACAGAAAACAAATTCCGGTTCTCCTCTTTTTTTAATTGGAATTGCCATTAAAGCACTACTGCTTTGTGGATAAGATTTTTTTTCTTTTATGCTTTTGCTAATTTTTTCAGAAAGAGATATAATATCACTTAAATCAATCTTTTTTAAATTATAATCCTCAAGAATTAAATCATTTTTATTGGCTACATTGAGATTTATTTTACCACTTGCTGTCATTGGCAATTTAATTTCGCCGGTTGTAAATTGAGGAATAAGGATATTATTATCAGCATCCCAACGAAACAAGATTGAATAATCTATAGGAAATATTTTTTTTAGTTTATCAACCAGAATTATTCTGAAATCATTTATGGAGATGATGTTATAAAGTTCTGCATTGATTTCATGAAGGATTTTATATTCCTCCATCATCCGACGATTTTTTTCAAACTGATTAGCATCATCAACAGCAATAGCCGCTTGAACTGCAAAAGTGGAAAGCAAACGTAAATCATTTTTTGAAAAATTGGCATTATCTTGTTTGTTTGCCATATTAATTACACCAATTACTTTATTTTTAATTTTGAGAGGTGTACAAAGCAAAGATGCCGCACCATAACGTTCCTGATTATTACGCTTGAAATGTTTATGCTGTTCAATATCATCAATAATCAACGGTTCACCAGTTTTAGCAACAAATCCGGCAATTGATTCACCAATAGGCAATTTTGTCTTATCAATTACTTCCCGAGAAAGGCCGATTGCGGCTTCAATCGTCATATATTTCTGACTATTATCCAAAAGCATAATCGACCCAACTTGTGCTTCGGTAACATTTGAAGCCAAAGCAACAATCTGTTTTAATAATTCTTTTAGATTAACCGAAGAACCGATAGATTTTCCCGCTTCGTACAATGCGTTCAATTCGTTGATACGCCGATTTAAAATTATATTAGAAATCTTGAGCTCTTCTAGAAGTTCTAAGCGAGATAGTTCTGAACGTCTTTTTTCCAATGCTCTTTTTACAACTAATTCAAAATGAGCAAATTCAACCGGTTTTAATAAATAGTCATAAGCACCAAGAGAGATGGCATCAACTGCTGACTCCATTGAACCATATCCTGTCATAAGTACAACAGGAATACCATCATCAACTTTTTTAACAACTTCTAAAATCTGAAGCCCGTCCAATTCAGGCATTTTAATATCAGTAATTACTAAATCTACACGGCTTTTGTTTATAGCATTAGCAGCCTCATGAGAACTTTGATATGTATCTACTTGA
This sequence comes from Candidatus Zixiibacteriota bacterium, assembly GCA_003641345.1. The sequence goes on from QNAD01000028.1 coordinate 5,849, forward strand.
TATCCATCATTAATCAATAACGTCGCCAAAGAATCACACATTCTCTTTTCATCATCAATAATTATAATTTTCTCTTTAGCAAATTCTGTCATTTTTTCTCATTTTCAATCGGCAGCATAATTTCAAAACAACCGCCTTCATTCTCACTATTATTATACCTTATCGACCCTTTGTGCCTTTTAATAATACCATAGCATACAGAAAGCCCTAATCCGGTGCCTTTGCCCGGATCTTTTGTTGTGAAAAATGGTTCAAAAATACGCTGGACGATTTCATCGGGAATACCAGGACCAGAATCACAACAATCAATTTTGACTTTGTCGTCTACCTTAGAGATTTCTATCTTTAATTTGCCTCCGTCAGGCATTGCGTCAATAGCATTAAAAATTAAATTCATAAAGACTTGTTTCAAACCTTCAGGAGATCCATAGATTGGGAAAGTTGTTTCTGGATAATTCTTGTAAATCTTAATTTTCTGTTTGTCTAATTGCCTATTCATAAACTGAAGGACATCGTCTAAAACATCCACAACATCAATAATTCTAAAATCAATACCGATAGGACGATTAAAATCAAGTAGCTCTCTCACAATCTGAGCGATACGATCTATTTCCTGACCAACGATTGTAGCATATTTATCCGCATCAACCTTATTTTCAATGGAACGTTTTAAAAGAAGGATGTAATTCTTAATAATACCTAATGGGTTGTTAATTTCATGAGCAACTTTAGCAGACATTTCGCCCAAAGCGGCTAATCTCTCAGAATTAATAAGTTTTTCCTGAGTTTCCATAAGTTGATTTGTTGCCATTTTTTCAGCTTTATATAGTCTGGCATTTTCGATTGCAACAGAAATCTGACTCCCTAAAATTGAAAGAAACTCAATATCATCTAATTGGAAATCATGACTTGAAATTTTATCAGCAATAATAAAAACACCACTTAACCTGCTTTGGTAAATCAATGGAACAAAAAGCCCTGGTTCAAAAAATTTCAAGAATTTCTTCTCATGAGAAGTTGCCATATTTAATATTAGCTCGCCTACAGATTCTGGTCGATTCAATTTTGTTACTTGTTTCATGAGTTCAGTATTTTCGTGAAAATACATTTCATCAAGCTGATTTTCAATAAATCCTTTACTGATAGCCAATTTAAAATACTTGCTTTCAGTATCATCTTTAAGAAAGAGCACTGCTTTTGTTGCACCAACCTGGGCAATTGAAGTAAGAATAAATGTTTCAAGAAGAGCTTCGTAATCCAGAACAGCATTAAAATTTCTACTTATTTCTACAATAGTATAAAGATCAAATATCTTTCTTTTTAACTGTCTGTTTGTTTCTGTGAGACCAGAAATTTTCTCTTTCAATTCTAATAAAGCATCAATCCCTGGTGTTTCTTCTGCTGTTTTTTTAGATACTGTATTACCAGTCTGTTTACGATTGACTGTTTTTTTCTTTTTCCCAGTATTAGAAGCCATAATTTTTATACTTTTCGAAAAATTCACCTATCAGATAATGTGAACCTATTATTATTATTATATCGTCAGAAAAGCTATTTTTCAAACAGTTTTTATAGGCAGTTTTAAGAGTGGCATATTTTTTTATTTTACTCTTTCTCCAGTGAATATTTTCTATCATTTCATCCAAATCGACAGAACGACGGGTAGATAGAGGAACTATATTGATTTTTTTGGCAATTCCACCAAGTTTATCAAACATTTTCTGATGTTCTTTTCTTTTAACAAAACCAGTAATAATTTCAGCTTTTTTTTCACCGAAAATCATCTGATAAGATTTAACAAAAGCATCAATTCCCTCTACATTATGACTTACATCAAGAATAATTTTCGGTTTTGATTTATTTTCAATAATCTGGAAACGCCCCTGCCAGGAGACTTCATTAAGTGCTTTTCGTACTTTATTCCATGATAGTTTTAATCCTGATTGTTTTAGGATTTTCACAGCTTTAATAGATAGAGCAGTATTATGTAACTGAAAAATTCCATTAAGCGAAGTTGAGACATTATTCAATTTGATATCATCATCATTGTAATCAAGTGTCATTTTTGATGGATTTATTTTGAAATGATTTTGGCTCAACTTATAGAGTTTTGATTTTTCTTTTTTGCATTTTTCTTTAAAAACTTTAAGTGTATTTTCCGGTACCAAACCAACCAAATGCGGAACAGTCGGCTTAATAATTCCTGCTTTTTCTTTGGCTATTATCGGAAGACTTTTGCCTAAAATCTCACTATGATCTTTACTTATACCAGTTGTGATGGTCAATATAGGAGACAGGACATTGGTAGCATCCAATCTTCCTCCAAGACCTGTTTCAATAATTGCCACATCAACTTTTTGTCTGCTAAAATAATCAAAAGCCATAGCAGAAATCAGTTCAAAGAAAGATAATTTTCTTCGCGAAAGTTCTGATCTATTCCTGTTTATAAATCCAGTAACGGAATTTTTCCTGATTAAATTCCCATTAACTCTAATTCTTTCACGGAGAGAGACCAAATGAGGCGATGTAAACAATCCTGTTTTGTATCCGTTTTCCTGAAATATTGCCGCCAGGATTGAAGCTGTTGAACCTTTTCCGTTAGTCCCTGAGATATGAATTGTAAGATATTTTTTTTGCGGGTTATCAATATAAGAAAGAAATTCAGTGATGTTTTCCAACCCGAGTTTCATTCCAAAAAATTCTCGGGAAAGGATAAATTTTTCAGCAGAAACATATGAATGTTTCCGCATTATTTTCTCCACATAAACTTTATCAGGCTTGCAACTATTGATTTTAATTCATTACGGTCAACTATCCGGTCAACAAAACCTTTCTCAAGGAAAAATTCTGTAGATTGAAAACCTTCAGGTAAATCCTGCCCGATAGTCTGTTGAATAACTCTTGGTCCAGCAAAACCTAAAAGTGCTTTTGGCTCGGCAATAATAACATCTCCCAGTGAGGCATACGACGCCATCACTCCGGCTGTAGTTGGATTGGTCAATATAGAAATATACGGGATTTTTCTCTCTCCAAGAACTGCAAGCAATGCAGATGTTTTTGCCATTTGCATCAAAGATAAAATACCCTCCTGCATTCTTGCTCCACCTGAACAGGAAACAATAATAAGAGGAATTTCTTTTTCAATAGCCCTGTCAATAGCACGAGCAATTTTCTCCCCTACCACAGACCCCATTGAACCACCAATATAATCAAAATTCATAATAGCAAAAGATACATCAACCCCATCAACCTTACCTAATCCGGAAATAACCCCTTCTTTTTCACCGGTTTTTTTCTGAGCGGCTTTTATACGGTCTGGGTATTTTTTTGAATCTTTGAATTTTAAGGGATCTTTTGATATAAGATCTTTGTCAAATATTTCCAGCTTCCCGTCATCGAGCAATAAACTGATATATTTCCAACTGGATATTCTAAAATGGTAGTTACAATTTGGACAGACCCAAAGAAGCTCTTCCATTTTTTTGCTATATACAATTTCACCACAGGATTTACATTTTGTCCATAGCCCTTCAGGGATATTTTTTTTCTCTCGGGGTTCAATACCCGATTTTGACTTTCTAAACCATTCCATTAAAAATTACTTACCTTCATCATTAAAATAATGAACCATAACATACGCATCTTCAGTTGGGTTTTGGTAATAACCCGGATAACGGCACAACACATTAAAGTTGTTTTCATCATAAAAAGAGATAGCCGATTTATTGCTCAGCCTTACCTCCAGCAAAATATATTCACAATCCTCTTTTTTTACAGCTTTTAAAATAGTAGCCAAAAGGTGATAAGCAACCAATTTTCTTCGATAATCAGGATCAACCGCAATATTAGTCAAGTGAGACTCAACGCCAACCATCACATAGTAGGCGTAACCTATTACCAAGCCATCACTTAACGCAACAACGCCTCCCCAACTATCATCACTAAATTGTTCTTCAAACACTGACCGAGGCCATGGATCAGGGAAGATATTTCTTTCTAATTCTAAGACTCTATCCAAATCATCTTGAGTCATAGGTCTTATTGAAAAATTTAATGAATTATTTGTTTCGTTTATCAAAATTAATTTCAGCTTGTGATTTTTTTAAATACAAAGGTTCTAATAATTCGATATCTTCATTATAACCTGATGACAATTTTTCAAATCCGAGATATAGAATATCTGATGAGTCATACTCGATTATTCTAAATTTCTTAGATATTTCAGGTATCTGCTTATTCTCCAAATTTAAGCCAATAGCTATAACAGGAAAAGATTTTGTAACATCTAATAGTTCATTAATTTTAACAGTACTTGTAATATCCGGGTCGAAAATTCTGTCTTCACGATTGGCAATAAAATACTCGTCTCGAATATATGGCATAATTAGTTTATAATCAGAATTGTCATCTTTTAATTTGAAATTTGCAATATCTAAAAGAGATATTCCAACAATTGGGATGTTTAAAGCAACCGCAATTCCTTTAGCCGCAGAAAGAGCAATTCTCAATCCAGTAAATGAACCCGGTCCGGTACAAACAATAATTGCATCAAGTTGTTCAATTTTCATTCCTGCTGAATCTAAAATATCCTGAATCTTACGAATAAATATCTGTCCGTGGGATTTTTCAACCGGTTCATTGAGTTTAAGATATCGATCGCTTCCAAACTGCAATCCCAATCTTAGAATTTTAGAAGAAGTATCTATGCTAAGAATATTTTTAAATTTATCACTCATTAGATTCCAGACTTATATCAATTTCCCGTTCATTTTCATTAAGAAGCTTAAAATTAATCTGATAGTACTTGGAAGGCAAGTAATTCTTCGCCTTCTCCCCCCATTCAACAACAATTAATCCTCCACGGTTAAGATATTCATCCCAGCCTATTTCATATAGTTCATGTTGGTCACACATCCGATATAAGTCAAAATGATAGAGTGGTTTTTCTCCCTGATACTCATTAATGATTGTAAACGATGGTGAATTAATCAAATCTTCATCATGTCCCATACCTTTCGCCAATCCTCTAACAAATACCGTTTTCCCAGTGCCTAAATCTCCGGTTAGAACAATAACATCACCAGTCTTAAAAAATGCGGCTAATTTTTCTGCTAAACCAACTGTTTCAGACTCTGAATGGGAAATTACATTTAATATTCTACTCATACTATTTTGGGTTCATTACCGTTACAGGGATAATCATTTCCTCAATTGAA
>QNAD01000029.1 GCA_003641345.1 Candidatus Zixiibacteriota bacterium
ATCCTTCGGCAAACCAAAGAGGCATAGCAAACAGGCGTTGTTTTGAAAGTAACGACGAAAAAATATTGCCATAAAGTATATCATAGGTAACAGCATGAGTTAATTCATGATGCAAAACATGACGAAGATCTTCATAGGAACCTGTAAAAGGAATTACAATTCTACTTTTAAATACTTCAGTAAAACCACCGGTACCTTCGCCAATTAATGAACCAATAATATTAGTTTGTTGAAAATCATTGTGCGAATTATATACAAACACCGGAATACGTTTTTGAATTTTATAATTCAGCTCTTTGCTAACTTCAACATAGGAAGACTCCAAAACTGTTGCACTGAATTTAGCAGTTTCATAAGCATCTTCATAAAAGTGAATATCAAAATGACGAGTTTGAATAAAACTCCAATCAAAATTCTTATAACGAACTTTATTCTTACCAAAATAAGTATTCTGAGCATATAAAGAAGTTACAACAAAAGTGAGGAGAATAAGCAGAAGTAAAATCACCTTCCTCATTGTATATCACTACCCTTCAAAGGTTTAATAGTTATATTTAATATGGGGATAACCCCGGTTCTTACAAATTATTTAAAAAGTTTAATCAGCTTCTATTCTATTAATGTCGGCTCCCAGTGATTTGAGTTTATCTTCCAGTTTGTAATATCCACGGTCTATATGGTAAATTCGAAGAATTTCAGATTTTCCGACTGCCGCAAGGCAAGCAACTACAAGACCGGCACCGGCTCTTATATCCGGAGCCATAATTTCTGCACCAGTCAACTTTTCTACTCCCTGAATAACCGCTTTACCTTCAGCAACATTTATATTTGCACCTAACCGCCTCATTTCCATAGTATGAACAAATCTATCTATAAAAACAGTTTCAGTGATATAAGAAGTTCCCGAAGCAATAGTAGTTGCGGCTAATAAACAGGCTTGTAAATCAGTTGGAAATCCCGGATATGGAAAAGTTGCCGCATTTACTGGTTTCAATTTTTGGGGAGCCCTGATTGATATAGCTGATTTAGACTCGTTTATAGTACAGCCCATTTCCCTAAGTTTATGGCTGACCATAGTTAATGTATCGGGGTCAATTCCGGTCACTTCAACATCTCCACCTGTTATAGCAGCTGCAAATAGATATGTCCCTGCAATCAGGCGGTCACCAAAAACAGAATATTCAACAGGTTTTAATTTTTCAACCGGTTCAATAATTATAGTTGGCGTCCCGGCTCCCCTGATTTTTGCTCCAGCCAGATTAAGAAAATTAGCAACATCGATGATTTCTGGATCACATGCGGCATTTGTGATATAGGTTGGTTTTTTGGCTAATACTGCACCAAATATTACATTTTCAGTTCCAGTATGAGATGGTCTGTCAAAATAAATTGAACCTCCCACAAGTTGTTTCGCCCGGGCAATAACATATCCGGATTCTTCAATAATTTCTGCACCCATACTGGCAAATGCTTTTATATGATAATCAACTGGCCTTGCACCAATCGAACAACCACCCGGTAAAGAAACTCTTGCTTCACCCACTCTTGCTAAAAGCGGACCTAAAACCAAAAACGATGCCCGCATCTGTCGCATTAAATCATAAGGAGCTTTGTTTTCAGTTATATTCTGAGCGTTAACTGTTAGGGTTTCATTTTCCTGGTCGTAATCTACAACTGCACCCAGATATTTAAGCACTTTTATTACTGTCTCAATATCTCTCAAATGCGGCACATTATGGATAACTGATGTCCCATTATCTATTAGTAAAGTTGCAACAATTATTGGCAAGGCAGCATTTTTTGAACCATCAGCCCGGACAGAGCCTTCCAAACGATTATTACCATTTATGATATATTTATCCATTCTATCCTTCCAGTTTTTTGACAAATTAAATCTATAAAAGATTAATCTATTTCTTATTCAATATTGGTGAATTTTCTTGTAAAAGGAAAGTTAAAAGAACCGGAATGCGATAAATTGACTTATAAAATTTCAATAGCTTTTTCTTCTGACAGCATACTTTTACGGACTCGCTCAAAAAAATCAATTGCTTCATTGTTACAATAGTCTGGAATTGTCCAAGGTAGCCGGCGAAAAGTATTTCTGGAGTAAATCAGCTGAATTTCTGCATAAACACCATCGTTGAAATAGACATTACAATTGCTTTCCCGATGCGTCGCTATAACCAAATTATCAGGAGTTAGAATGCAGGGATCAATATTGACCGTGCGAAACAGGAAATCACCAATCTGGTCGGCAAAATTTGGTTCAATTTTATTGCAGATATTTTTTAACGAAGCGAGAGAATTTCGATTGACAGTTTTTTCAAAAGAGATAAAACGCCTGATAAGATTTTCTCCCATCTCTTCCCGATACTGTTTTGCTTCGGAAGTTTCAATCTCCATCGTCTCAAATTCTACCCTGCCAAATTTATTTTCCAGTACTTTGACCGCATCTACCAATCCATCCATTGATGAATATATAATTGAACAAATCAATTTTCCGGGTGCGGGTATCTGTTTTCTTGCCATACAATATGTATAGTATTGAAAGAAAAAAAATCAACAAAAACGTCATTCAACAATGACAAAATAATATTATAACCACAGTTTTCTATCAAGCGTACGGTATTGTATAGCTTCTGCAATATGACCTAACTGGATTTCTTCTGATTCTGCCAAATCAGCAATCGTTCGCGATACTTTTAAAATTCTATCATAAGCCCGGGCAGAAAGTCCTTGTTTTGAAATTGCCATTGACAACAGGGATTGTGATTTATCATCTATTTTGCAGTACTTTCTGGTATCTTTTGATTCCATATGAGCATTACAAAATAGACTTGATTCATCTGAGAATCTTTCTGACTGTTTATCTCTGGCAAAATTCACTCTTTGGCGGATTATTTCAGATTTTTCCCCGCAAGTTTCCGAGGATAGATCTTTAAACTTCACCGATGGGACCGTAATGTGAATATCAATCCTATCCATCAACGGTCCTGAAATTCGCGACATATATCTTTGAATTTCGCTGGTTGAACAATTGCAGTCATGTTTAGGGTCACCATAATACCCACAAGGACAAGGATTCATAGCGGCAATTAACATAAAATTTGCAGGATAAGTAAGAGTAGTCAAGGCTCTGGAAATAGTAACCTGATAATCTTCCATAGGCTGACGAAGCATCTCCAATATATCCTTTTTAAATTCCGGAAGTTCATCCAAAAAAAGTACTCCGTGATGTGCCACAGAGACTTCTCCCGGCTTTGGGATAGCCCCACCTCCAACTAATCCGGCATACGAAATAGTATGGTGTGGCGACTGAAATGGCCGAGTAGCAATTAAAGCTGAACCCGACGGAAGACGCCCGGCAACAGAATGTATTTTGGTTGTTTCCAATGCTTCGTTTATTGTCATATCCGGAAGAATTGTCGGCATTCGCCTGGCTAACATTGTTTTCCCTGACCCGGGAGGTCCCACCATTATGATATTATGCCCACCGGCGGCGGCAACTTCTAAGGCTCGCTTTGATGATTCCTGCCCCTTAACATCAGAAAAATCGGTTAGATATTGATGAGCTCTTTTAAATACAATGTCTAAATCAACTTCATACGGCTTTATAGTTTTTTCATCTTCCAGAAAATGAATTGTCTCTTGTAAAGAATTAACAGGAAATACCGGTAGTGAATTAGCAATAGCCGCTTCTTTTGCATTATGTTTGGGAACTATTATTCCTTTAATATCATTACTATTTTTGAAATTCATCGTCATCGGTAAAACGCCAGGCACCGGGCGGATATTTCCATCAAGAGATAATTCACCCAGAATTATATAATCATCGCATCGCTCTCTTAAAATTTGACCTGTAGCAGATAAAATACCTACTGCAATAGGCAAATCAAATGCTGAACCTTCCTTTTTTATATCAGCGGGGGCAAGATTAATTGTTACTCTTTTAGCTGGAAACATAAAATCGGAATTTTTAATAGCCGCTGTTACTCTTTCTTTGGACTCCCTAACGGCACCCTCCGGTAATCCTACTGTAACAAATGCGGGAAGTTGTTGCTGAATATCTGCCTCAACTTCGACTTGATAGGCATCAACTCCTAATGTGGCAGATGACATAACTTTAGAAAGCATCAATAAAACTCCTTTCCCGTAAGGAATATTTATCACCACCGGTTCTAACCCTATTAACCCCCTCAAAAAACCTCCATCTCAGACAATAGAACCGATGGTTTTAAATTAATCCTGTAGTTACAGGGTAATATTTTGTTTTTACAATTATGCTATAGAGGACTGACAGTGGACGTCAGTATTTTTTATAATAAAAAAAGCGATGTTTAGATAAAACACCGCTTTTGAAAAATTTCTAATAAAGTTTATTCTTCTTCAAAATCTGCTATACGGTATAATTTTATTTCTTTATAGAAATCATTATCAGTATCAAATTGATTTAAAGTTAAGGTGTCGGCATTACTGGATTTAATTAGTGTAAATCTTCCCTTTGGAGTTGTGGTTTTATCACAGGTGTTACAACCATACATTTCAATAGGGAGAGCATGAAGTTCACTGAAAACAACAGCATCTTCAATTACATATTTACCATCCACACGACAGATACAGTAACTTTCATCAAAATCCTTAGTTGTATCAACTTTCATAATATAAGCTTCATCTGTGAAGTTCCATATAATATTCTGCTTTCTTACCTCAGCATTGGCATCACCCCAATTTGATGTAACAGAATAAGTACCTTCAAATTCACCTCTAATATCAGACTCAGATTTTAATATAATGTCACTTGAACAACTTATTAAAAGCACAAAAAATATGACAACCATCAACGCAAGCAGCAACAATTTTTTCATAACCAAAAACTCCTTTATTTCAAGTCCGACAATATAATTACACAATCTTATTTGCACAACCCAAAAATGATTATTTTACATATAAATAACGAACTAAAAACTAAAAATATAAAAAAAATTCCCTCAATTAGCACGATTGAATTTCATATCCAAAAAACAAAAAAATAAAACGAGGCAAGTTTAATTCTGGCTCATATTGACCTTAAGGCACAGTGTAACAACAACATGCGAGCCATAAAACAACTCCGAAAATAAGTAAATAAAGACTAACAACTTCCGTTACTCGTGTAAAGTGATTGACATATTAGGGAAAAAGATTATATAAAAATATAGAAGCTTGTTTTAAATTTATTTGGAATTCCCCCTCTATTTCTAAATGATTTGAGCAGGCTTCTTTTTTATCTATTTAATTTCCCCGATATTGTTTTAAAACCGGCTTCACGCCAAGCGATAATTCCGCCAGACACATTATAAACATTGATATAGCCTTGTGATATTAAATATTCGGTAGCAATACCGCTTCTTCGTCCAATTCGGCAGAAAAAATAAATTTCAGAAGATTTATCAATTGGAATTCTATCCATATTATACTTCAGGCAATCGTAAGAAATCAAATCATCTGCAAATGGCAGATGACCTTCTATAAATTCAGGCTCGGTACGAACATCAATTACTAATATTTTGCGTTCAGATTTAACAATATCTTTTAATTCATAAACAGAAACCGATGGAACATTAGACTGTATAGTACGCCCTGAGATAATTTTACTAAAGATGTCAAATAAGCGAGTAAGAAATCTCATCTAAATAATAATTGTTCTTAATCAATCCGTGTTTGGTATGGCTTTAAATGAATAAATTTTCCATTTACCATTAACTTTATGAAGTCCAAATTTGGACAAATAACCTTTTGAATTATCATTATCGATGAACGAGACTTCCACCGTAGCTGTTTCACCAAAATTTTCAACATTACCAATAATTCTCTGGTAAGAAAACCATCTTCTTTTAGTTAGCCCACCTTCTGTAAGGTCTTCGAGAATTTGTTGAGGTGAATCAAATACTCGCGGTTCGTCATCACTATGAAAAGCATAATCTTCTGAAATGTTTTTCATAAGTTCCGGCAGGTCAAGATAAGCAACCAAGGCGGCCTTATCATCTTTTTCCATAGCACCAAACATACTTATGACGGTTTTTTTAGGGTCCCCCTGTTTATCAATTCCGCACGATGAAAAAACAAAAGAAAAAATTAATAATAACAGAAGAAAATAAAATGACATGGATTTTTTTATCATTACATACTTCCTGTTAATGTAATACGATGACTGTCACCCAGATCAGCACTGGGTGAAAATGAATATGAAATCTGTTTTTCATTATTAAAATTAAATCCAAGACCAAATGATAATCCGGCAAAACCGGCATCAGAACCTTCGATTTTAAAATTATTTCCAAAACTGTTCCATCCCATTCTGAGATAGATAGGCTCCAATTCAATATACTCAGCTCCAATAGCAAGATCCATACTGTTATCTTTTGGAATAATCAAATCAGTTGCCAAAAGCAAAGGCAAACCGCGTGGCTTAATTGAAATGCCGCCTCTAACCGTTAGGGGCAAACTATATTTTTCCGAAACAAAACCACTTAATTGAGTACCTATATTCTGAATAGCTAATCCGGCTGTAAATCTTTCTCTATCACCGGTATATTTAAAACCTATATCAAATGCAATACCATGAGATGAAAAATCCTGAATTTTTTCATATATAGCCTTGAAAGTTAAGCCCACCGAATAATAATAATTTAATTTATATGATCCGCTAACAGCCATCAAATAGTCAGAGCCGGAAAAATCCCCAGTCACTTCACCCAGTTGATTAGTTTCGATAAATTCGCCATAATTCAGATAAGAAATATACCCCCCAATATTCAGCTCATTATTTATTGGTTTAATAAAACCGATAAAACCTGATTGTATATCCACAAAATAATTATGATAACCCAAAATATATTGATTATTTTCATCAAAAGTTGAAATACCGGCTGGATTATAATAGAGAGCAGATTCATCATTAGCCAATCCGGTAAAAGCTCCACCCATTGCAACGGCACGAGCCCCAATGTTAATTTTTAGAAATGGGAAAGCAGAAGTTCCAGCATCATCATTAATATCGTTAGGGTCAAGAGCAAAGCTACTTGAACTCATTAAAATTAAAACAAGAACAATTAAAACTGTAATATTATATTTTTTCATAAATTCCTTCATTATTTTAAATTCTTTCAATGCAAGATACATAAAGTTTGCGAGCTAAAAACAAAAAATTACCAACTTTTTGTGGTTTTATTAATAATAGTTTCAACTAAAAGAGCAATAACTTTATCCTGTCCGTTTTCTTCGGTCTCAGTTTCAACATTATAGATGCCGATATGATTGACTCTTTCTTTCCAAATTTCAATATCATCTATATTATTCTTTAAACTTATCTCAAAATCCATCTCTACTTTGTATTCTTGAACTTCATCATTTTCATCATAAGTATGTGCCTTTCTCTCATATCTTAGAAGATTGCCTATAAGCAAAACTTCAGCATCGGCTTCAGGAAGAACCTTAAATGAACCATCAGAAATAAAAGCATCAATAATATTATCGGTCACCAAATCAGAAAGGCCATATTCAGCAGTTTGATTATCAAACCTCGAAACAGCAATTGAATTAATAGTGGATTTACCACGCGGATTAAAAGTATAAACCCCACAGCTAATAAAGCACAAAAAAAAGATTATTATAATACTTATTTTACTGAATTTATTAATCATTATTCTTTTAACCAACAAAACAAAAAGACGTTCCCAATATTAGGAATTATATGCTTCTTCCCCGTTCTTAAATACTGTTTTCACCAGATTTACCGCATAATGATAAGGGATTTCCCTATAATCATTTATATCCCAGATTACAATATCAGCCGGAAGATTTTCAATTAGCTGTCCAATCTTGCCGTGACGATTAATAGCATAAGCGGCATTAACAGTAACAGCCGAGATAGCTTCGGCGGCAGTCATTTTCAGTTGGAGCGAAGCAAGTGAAATAACAAAAGGCAAAGATTCAGTATAACTTGAACCGGGGTTGCAATCTGTTGAAAGAGCTACAATAACTCCCTCATCAATCATTTTACGAGCCGGAGCATATTTGTTAGAGCCAAGCGAGAAAGTTGTTCCGGGCAAAAGCACCGCCGCTGTTTTAGATTTTGCTATCGCTTTGATGTCTTCATCCGAAATATAAATCAGATGATCCGCTGAAATAGCCTCCATTTCGGCGGCAAGTTCCGCACCCCCGATTGTAGCGGCAAGTTCATCAGCGTGAAATTTAAGTTTTAATCCTGCTTCTTTTGCGGCTTTTTGAATTTTGCGAGATTCATCAATATTAAAAACACCTTCTTCAGTAAAGATATCAGAAAATTCAGCAAGGTTGTTTTTTATGACTTTTGGAATCATTTCATTAACAATAATATCAATATACTCTTCACGTTTTTCTCTGTACTCATCAGGAATCTCATGTGCTCCTAAAAATGTAGGCACCAAATCAATTGGGTGCACCTGATTTAATTCCTTAATAACTTCCAATTGTTTGATTTCTGACTCTGTAGAAAGTCCGTAACCGGATTTAGCTTCAATAGTAGTTATACCGTAAGAAAGTAACCGATTCAATCTTTGGGTTGTTTTTTCAAGCAATATTTCTTTGTCTGTTTTCCTTAAATCTCTAACTGATGACCTGATTCCTCCGCCGGCTCGGGCAATTTCCATATAGGTTTTGCCCTGATTGCGCATCTCAAATTCATCTTCACGCGTCTTAGAAAATACCGGATGGGTATGAGGGTCTATCAATCCGGGTGTAACCACGCCTCCCTTGGCATCGATAACAACGCAACTCTCAGAAAGAGTAACCTGTTCTTCGATTTCATCAGATTTGCCAACAGCCAGAATTTTATCATCGGCAACGGCAACCCCCCCATGTTCAATCAGCCCCAGTTCTTTCATCTGTTGACCAATTCGAGGAGATGGACCAGCCATAGTTATGAGCTGTCCGATATTTTTTATTACAAGTGATGCTTTTTTTTCAATATTCATTTCTTGAAAATTATTTCATCATTGGGATTTTAATTTTATTCTTTTTGGCAAAGGCTTTAGCATCTTTGTAACCAGCATCAACATGACGCATAACACCGGATCCGGGGTCATTTGTCAATACACGATTTAGTCTGATTCCCATCTCATCGGTACCGTCAGCAACAATAACCATTCCGGCATGAATAGAATTTCCAATACCTACTCCACCTCCATGATGGATTGAAACCCAACTGGCACCCGAAACGGCATTAAGCATACCGTTCATTAACGGCCAATCGGCAATAGCGTCAGAGCCATCAAGCATCCCTTCGGTTTCTCTATTCGGTGATGCAACCGAGCCGCAATCAAGATGGTCACGACCGATAACAATAGGAGCGGAGATTTTACCTTTTTTGATATAATTATTTATGATATCTCCAAATTTAGCTCTTTCACCATATCCAAGCCAACAGATTCTTGCTGGTAGCCCCTGGAATGGAATTCGTTCAGCAGCCATTTTCATCCAACGCATAAGTAGTTTATTATATGAAAATTCTTTTTTGATAATTTCATCAGTAACATGAATATCTTTTGGGTCACCTGACAAAGCCACCCAACGAAATGGACCTTTACCTTCGCAAAACAAAGGACGGACATATTCCGGAACAAATCCGGGATAATCAAAAGCGTTTTTCAAACCGCCTGTTTTTGCCTGACCGCGAAGGTTATTACCATAGTCAAACACAACTGACCCTGCTTTTTGGAATTTAAGCATAGCATCGCAATGTTTTACCATCGATTCATAAGATTTTTCGATATAATCTCGCGGATTTTTTTTCCGAAGTCGTTTAGCTTCAATTATGGTCAATCCTTCAGGGACATAGCCTTGAAGTTCATCGTGTGCTGATGTTTGGTCGGTGACTACATCTGGAATTATTCCCCGCCTGAAAATTTCCGGAAATATATCAGCACAATTGCCAACCAATCCAACAGAAATTGGCTCACCTGATTTTGTGTGATCTTTGATAAGTTTAAGAGCTTTGTCCAAAGTTTTGACTTTTACATCAACAAATCCCTGTTTGAGTCTTCGTGATATATTGTTTTCATCCACTTCAACTACAAGAATTGATGCTCCTGACATTGTTCCAGCCATAGGTTGGGCACCACCCATACCGCCCATACCACCGGTAAGAATCCATTTGCCGGTCATTTCTCCTTTAAAATGTTTATCAGCCAAAGCGGCAAAAGTCTCAAAAGTACCTTGAATAATCCCTTGAGTACCAATATAAATCCAGCTCCCGGCGGTCATCTGTCCATACATGATAAGCCCGAGTTTATCTAACTGTCTGAATTTATCCCAGGTTGCCCAAGCCGGAACCAGATGAGAGTTGGCAATCAAAACCCGTGGAGAATATTCATGGGTTTGAAATATGCCGACCGGTTTTCCTGATTGCACCAACAAGGTTTCATCGTTACCCAATTTTTTGAGTGATTTGACAATAGCATCATATGCTTCCCAGTTGCGAGCCGCTTTACCGGTACCGCCATAGACAATCAGCTCTTTTGGGTTCTCGGCAACTTCAGCATCGAGATTATTATTTAACATTCTTAGGGCGGCTTCCTGATGCCAGCCCTTACAGGACAATTTTGTGCCGTGAGCAGCTTTAACAGTTTTAGGCTTCATTTACAAACTCCTTATTATAATCACCGAATATATACTACAAAATTGCTTAAGTCAATCAGTGAGTTTTGAGGTAATTTTTGTAATTTATTTTTTTTGATAAGTTTTGGTTAGATCGCCAACCTGCAAAATTCAGATATTATGACAATAGGAGTGGGAATAACAAATATAATATTCGGGTACCCCACCGCTTGCGGCTTGTTGATAAACCCTCATTTCAGTTGTGTCGGGTCATGATTCACCGAAGGTGGATTGTGACCCGACACTTAAGTAGTTGTAATTAAAGAGCGGCAGGTCACAAAAATCTGTTTACACAGATTTTCAGGACCCACCGCAACATCTGTGAGACTTTTTCAA
>QNAD01000030.1 GCA_003641345.1 Candidatus Zixiibacteriota bacterium
ATTTTTCATTGATACCGCCAATTTAGAAGAAATTAAATCAGCGGCTGAGATGGGTGTTTTGGATGGTGTTACAACTAATCCTTCGTTAGCCGCAAAAGAGACAAGACCCTATCGTGAACTTCTGGGAGAAATTTGTAAAATAGTGGAAGGTCCGGTTTCTGCGGAAGTTTTAGCTACCGATTATGACGGCATGATTTCAGAGGCACATGAGTTGGCTAAAATAGCAGATAATATTGTTGTTAAAATTCCGACAATTTTGCCCGGGTTAAAAGCAATTAAATCATTGTCCTCAGAAGGTATTCACACTAATGCTACGTTAGTGTTTTCACCTTCGCAGGCAATATTGGTCGCAAAAGCTGGCGCATCTTTTGTTTCCCCTTTTATTGGACGATTGGATGATATCTCTCAAAATGGGATGGAATTGATTGACCAGATAGTTGCTATTTACAATAACTATTTGTTTGAAACTGAAGTTCTGGTTGCTTCGGTCAGACACCCAATTCATCTTGTAGATTCTGCTTTGATGGGTGCCGATGTTATAACTATGCCTTTTGGTGTCATAAGTAAATTGATAAAACATCCTTTGACCGATATTGGATTGAAGAAGTTTTTAGAAGACTATAAGAAGGCACCTAAAAAATAATGATTGAAAGATATACTCTCCCTGAAATGGGAAAAATTTGGTCGGAAGAATATAAATTCCGTACATGGCTTGAAGTCGAAACTGAAGCGGCACGAGCTATGGCGAAATATAAAATTATTCCTGAAAAAGCATTTAAAGTAATTGAGAAAAAAGCTGATTTTAGTGTTGACCGCATAAATGAAATTGAAAAAGAAGTCAATCATGATGTTATTGCTTTTTTAACATCGGTGTCTGAATATGTTGGTCAAGAAGCATCTTATCTGCATTATGGAATGACATCATCGGATATGCTTGATACAGCTTTATCACTTCAGATGAAACGTGCCGCTGAAATTATTGATAAAAAAATTGGTTTAGCTTTAACTCTAATAAAACGACAGGCTAATAAAAACAAAATGACGCCTTGCATCGGTCGCTCTCATGGTGTCCATGCTGAGCCAACTACTGTTGGTTTGAAATTTGCCATGTGGTTTACGGAGCTGAGCCGTTGCCGTGAAAATTTTAATAAGGCAACCAAAATAATTTCTGTTGGTAAAATTTCAGGTGCGGTTGGTAATTTTGCTAATCTTGATCCTAAAATTGAAAACACTGTATGCAAAAATTTAGGGCTTAAACCGGCGGAAGTTTCAACTCAGGTTATTCAGCGTGACAGGCATGCCCAATTTATTACGGCGATAGCTATTTTAGGGTCATCGCTTGAAAAATTTGGAACTGAAATCAGGAATTTGCAACGAACTGAAATCAATGAGATGGCAGAAGGATTTACAAAAGGCCAAAAAGGGTCTTCAGCAATGCCGCATAAAAGAAACCCGATTACCGCTGAAAGAATTTCTGGGATTGCACGTCTTTTGCGAGGTTATTCTCTGTCTGCTATGGAAAATATTACTCTTTGGCATGAAAGGGATATCGCTCATTCTTCGGTAGAAAGAGTTATTATTCCGGATTCAACAATCTTGATTGATTATTCTCTTCAAAAATTTATCGAACTTTTGAAAGGGTTAGTCGTAAATGAAAAACGAATGCTCGAAAATATATATTTTCGGGGCGGGATAGTTTTTTCACAAAGGTTCTTATTACGATTATCAGGTAAGGTAGGTTCCAGAGATAAAGCATATCGTATGGTCCAAAAAAATGGAATGTTAGCGGCTGATGGAAAAGGTTCGTTTAAAGAGTTAATTAAAAATGATAGAGAGATAGCTCATTACTTGTCATCAAAAGAGATTGACGATTGTTTTAGTCTCGATTACTATACGAAAAATGTTAACAAAATATTTAAGAGAGTATTTGGCAAATGATAGCTCGTGAAGGTCTCATATTTATTTTATCAGGAACAGTGCTTACTGTTATTTCATTACTACTGTCAACTTTATGGGATAGTCGGGGATTGTTTATTCTAAGTTTGATTTTTGGACTTTTAACGATATTTACAACCTACTTCTTCCGTGATCCAGAACGGCAGTTTGAAAACAAACCTAATATATTAATATCTCCTGCTGATGGAAAAATTGTTGGTGTTGATACTGTTTACAATGAATTTATAGGTGGCGAGGCGCTAAAAGTCTCAATTTTTTTATCTGTTTTTGATGTTCATGTGAACCGAATTCCTACAAATGGCGTAATTAATTATGTGAAATATAATCCGGGGGAATTTTTCCCTGCTTTCGAAGATAAAGCTTCGGATAAAAATGAACAGACCGAAATTGGTATGACAACATCAGAAGGAAAGAAAATTATTTTCAAGCAGATTGCCGGAATTATTGCTCGAAGGATTGTTTGTCGTCTTGATGAAAATCAAAAAGTTACTGCTGGTGAAAGATTTGGGATTATTAGGTTTGGTTCCAGAACAGAACTTTTTGTGTCTATTAATAGCAAACTAATGGTCAAAAAAGGTGATAGGGTAAAAGGTTCCGAAACTGTTATTGGTTACCTAAGTGGAAAAGAAGTAAATGATGTTAAGAAATCAGCCTCCGGAAAAACGACCGAACTATAGAGAAATATTCCCAGGGACTTTTACCATGGGTAATGTTGTTTGTGGTTTTTTGGCGATTCTCTCTGCTTTTGAAGGGAATATTACTACTGCCTGCTGGTTTATAATTCTGGCGGCATTTTTAGATGCTCTTGATGGGAAGATTGCTCGTTTATCGGGTGGAACATCAAAATTTGGAGTCGAACTTGATTCTCTTGCAGATTTTCTATCATTTGGCGTTGCTCCTGCAGTAATCGTTTATTCTGTTAAATTAAACTCGTTAGGGAAATGGGGTTGGATAATTTCTGTTGTATATATTATGTCAGCAGTTTATCGACTGGCAAGATTCAATCTGTTTGCTGATACGGATGAGAAAAAAGATTTTGTGGGTCTTCCTGTTCCAATGGCGGCTATAGCTTTGGTGTCTGGTATAATTTTAAGTTATTATATTTGGGGGAAACTTGAGTATAGTGAATTATTAGTATCAATGATTATTTTATTCTCATTTTTAATGATTTCTCATGTGCAATATGATACTATCCCTGAAAAATTTGATACTCAACAAAGCAGATTAAAACTTATTGCTCTAATTATTGCCGGTTTACTTATAATATTTCAACCGAGACTCTTATTGTTTCCATTGATGGCATCATATATATTATATGGGATGATTAGAGAGTTATATCGATTATTTTTTAAGGGTGTTGGTAAAGCTACCGACCGAAATGATGGTGATTTGAATAGGAAGGAAAATCAGGATGAACAATAACCAGAAAGTGGTTGTTTATGTTCGATTAAAAGATGGCGTTTTGGATCCGCAAGGAGTTACGATTCATAAAGCCTTAGGGCAAATGGGGTATGATGAATTTGAGTCAGTTAAAACGGGTCGTTTTTTTGAGCTTGAAATAAAAGATAGTGTTGAAAATATAGATAATCGGGTTAAAGAGGTCTGTTCTAAACTTTTGGTAAATCCCGTTATTGAAAAATTTGAAGTGGAGAAAGCCTGATGAAAGTTGGGGTTGTAACATTTCCGGGCTCAAATTGTGATTATGATGCTTATACCGCTGTTAAGTTTGTGATTAAAGAAGAAGTTGAATTTTTATGGCATAAATCAGATAATCTTTTAGGGTCTGATTTAGTTATATTGCCGGGCGGTTTTTCGTATGGTGACTATCTTAGAGCCGGCTCTATTGCTAAATTTTCTCCTATAATGGATAAAGTAATTTCTTTTGCCAGAGAAGGTGGTTTGGTGGTTGGTATTTGCAACGGTTTTCAGGTTTTAACAGAATCCGGTTTGTTGCCCGGTGCCTTGATTCGTAATAAACATTTGAGGTTTAATTGTAAATTTGTCAATCTAAGAGTAGAAAATAATAACTCCCCATACACTAATGTTTGTGAAAAGGGGGATATTTTAAATATTCCTATCGCCCACGGAGAAGGGAATTATTATAATTTTGACGGTGATATAAAAAAACTTGAGGATAACGGTCAAATTGCGTTTAAATATTGTATGCCTGATGGTACATTTAGCACAGAAGCTAATCCTAATGGGTCTGTAAATAATATTGCCGGTATTACTAACGAAGACGGGAATGTGTTGGGTATGATGCCTCATCCAGAGCGAGCAGTAGAAAATATTCTTGGTTCTACTGATGGAATCAAAGTATTTGAATCGGTAAAAAGGTTTTTAAATTCTAAAAAAACGGCGGGTATAACTTGAAAAGACGTGAAGTGATTTTTGTTGTCACCTCTTTGATTTTGGGGGCTGTGATAGGCGGTCTGATAGGTGAAGCTATCGGTACCTATTTGCCGCCGAGTGCTGCTAAAACTTTGTTTACTATGTCAAAAGAAATTGGTGTTAATACTTTTAGAATAGATTTTTATGCGATAGCACTTACTTTTGGATTGATGATTAAAATTAATTTTATGTCAGTCTTGTTTGTTCTGTTAGTTATTGTATATTTTAAATGGTGGTATTTTTAATAATTTAATAAATTGGAGGCAAACATGTTTGGCATGGGGCCCTGGGAACTTTTAGTAGTTTTTTTAGTTATTTTATTATTATTTGGTGCAAAGCGTCTGCCTGAAATTGCTCAGGGGATGGGAAAAGGAATTAAAGAGTTTAAGAAAGCAATGAAAGATACAACTGCCGAGTTTAAAGACTCTGTCGATGAGTTAGACCCTACAAAACCTGCATCTGATGAAAAGAAAGAAAAATAGAAATTAAAATTTTTTGAAATGAAATTCACACAAGAAGATATTCAAAAAGTTGCAGCTTGTGTTGGTTGTAAGAAAGTTATATTACATAAAGACCAATACCGTTTAAAAGTTGTTAACAATGATGAAAAGCGAGAGCTTGTGTTGGAGATTTTTCCTGAAACAAGTTTTGGCAAAACGCGTGGGACATTGATAGTTGTTTACACTGGAAATTCTCATTTGCAGTTGCATAATTGTACCGGTTACGTAATATCCGAAGAATTAGGCGAAGTTACATTTATTGCTGAAACCGAAAATAGATTATCTGGATTAGTAATTGAGCGTGGAGCCTCTGCTAATTTGTATGCCGCTTTGAGTCGGGAATTAATTTCATCTGATTTTACGCAATTAGGTGTCGAAGTGATGTTGTCGGGTGTGGCTCTTTCATTAACCGAAGAGATATTATCCTCAAAAAATGACCCACCTGAAACTGATTAAAAGCATAAAAAAACCGACAGCCATAGGCGGTCGGTTTTTTTTATTGGTAACATAAAATTTATTTTGTAAAAGCCGCAACGAATTCTGCTAAATCAGATATAACTTCCGAGGCGGATTGGTATCTGTCTGAAGGTTTCTTCCTAAGAGCTTTTTCAATAATATGATCGAACAATAGGGGGATTTGAGGTTTAACATTCGATGGTTTTTCAGGTTCTTTATTTAGAATAGAATAAATTAGCGAAGTAATATTCTCACCGTTAAAGGGTCGTTTACTCAATAAGAGTTCATACATCAATACTCCTAAAGAGAAAATATCCGAACGATTATCTATATCCAATCCCTGTAATTGTTCAGGAGAGATATAATTTGGGGTTCCCATAGCGATTCCTGTTTTGGTCATTGAATTTGAGTCAATTCTGGCAATGCCAAAATCCATAACTTTGACCTGGTAGTCATTTTGGATCATTATATTAGCCGGTTTTATATCTCGATGAACGATATTTTTAGAGTGTGCATATTCCAGAGCACGGCAAATTTGAATTATTATTTGGGAAATAATACGATAATTGAATTTGGTTTTTTTCTTTATCATATCTTCCAATGTTTGACCTTCAAGATATTCCATGGCAATATATTGTAAGCTACCTTCTGAGCCGACATCATAAATAGTAACGATATTTGGATGTGATAATTTACCGACAGCCTGAGCTTCGCGTCCCAGTCTTTCTTTTAAATCTTCCATCTCAGATTGGTCATTGATAAAGTCGAGTCTGATTGTTTTAAGAGCTAATGGCCTGTCGATTGCAGGATCAATTCCTTTATAAACAATTCCCATCGCACCTTTACCGAGCTTGCCTGTTATTTGGTAGCGTCCCAAATTGCTTATCATTCCTGATGGGGGAGTCATCGATGTTTCCACAATAGGTTCTTCTTTATTGATATTAGTTTCCTGACTATCAGCATGAGTTGAAACAATTTTTAAATCTTCTTCGATTTCTTTATTATCAATATCCTCTACGGGCGGTATATCAGTATCAGTATTAATTCCCGAAATTGGTGTAGCGGTAGTTTTTTCAGTTTCTTCATTATTATCCAATAACGGAGGTGTTTCATCGTTAAAATTATCAATGTTTCTATTAGATTTAGCAATCATTTCAGTTTGCTGATTCTCTTCTTGTTTTTCAGTATCAAATATTTCTTTAGTTTTTACAGGTTGACTGTCAGTCAGAGATTTGTCCATTTCAAATTTAGGCAAGTTTTTCTTCTTTGAGCCTGCTTCTGATTCATCGCCATTAATTAATTGACTGTCTAAAATGGGCGAAACGAGCATGAATAAAAATAGTTCAAGAGCAACATAAACCGTTTCTGCAATAACTTTAAACGAGCTGAATAAGAAATAATTTAAATTAGCTAAAAGCATGAAACCTGCAAAAAGTATTATCATACGGTACATATTGGAAACCTGAGGCAATATAAAAGCACACAGACCTCCCAGCCCGAATAAAATAAGCAATGAGATTAAACCCATATCATATTTTTCAGCAAGTAAATTTTTACTGATGATATTATCTATTGCGGTTGATTTAATAATAAACTTTTCTGTTTCTGGATTTATTGGCGTTGTAAAAAATTCAGTTAATCCGACATCATCAATACAGATGTAAATTAACTTATTTTTGAATCTTTTAAAATCAAATCCTTCATCAAGAATTTTTGCCGCCGAATATTTAGCAAATTGATTACCGGAAGAAAAATTCAAATACATTTCGCTTTTTTTATTGATTGGGATTTGTACCTTATCGTTTAAATCGATATGAGATCCTTCATATATTTTTATAAGTTCCGGTTTGACATTGAGAAAATTTGCCGCGGCAAGCAGAGTTTGTGACGGGTAGTAGTAGCCTTCGTAGTTCATAACCAAAGACTGATGTCTCAGTGTCCGGTCATTATCCGGCATAATATATTCAAATCCAAGATAAGGGTTGGCTTCTATTACTTTATCAGCAGGAAGAAACACTTTGCGAACCAATAAACTTGATTCTTCTTCCATCAATCCCAGTCGATTATTAACCTGAATTGAATAGTTAAACAGATAATCAGGGTTGTTGGTCTTTGACCTTCTGAAAGTTGCCAGTGCAATATCATAAGGAAGAACTACATTTTTAACCCAGCTAAGTTGTTCAGCCAAAATTTGAGTATATCCTGAAGAATCTTGATAAACATCTTCATTCAATGGAAAATCAACTACAATAGTTTTTGGTTCGCCTGATGCAGTAGCGGCAATAAGGTCAGCGATAAGATCATGGTTCCATGGCCATTTGCCGTATTTATCCATTGATTTAGCGTCAATAGTTACCAGAGCAATGTTTGGACTGTTGGTATCATTGGAAGTAAACTTACTTAAAGTATCATTGACTGATTTTTGTAGATTTTCCATTGGACCAAAATTGTTCATATAAAGCAGAACAACAAAAACCGAAGTCAAAAGATAAATTATGTATGAGTAATATTTTTTCATGTTGTTTTTATTTTCCTACTAATAATCTTTCTACTAATAGCTCAGGCATGGTTGCCTCTTTCATTTTATTTTGTGTTGTTCTAATATCATATTCTACTCGTTTGAAAAGTACCTCCCATTCATCGGTATCAACTATAACATAAGATGCTCTTGGATCATTATCACGAGGTTGACCTACCGATCCGACATTAACCAAATAGCGATAGTCAGAGTCCATTAGAATATCATGACCAACGGCTTGTCTTGGAGGTTTATCCGTATTTTCGACAAATATCATAGGTAAGTGCGAGTGTCCAAAGAAGCAGAAATTTTCATCCATGTTGTCAAATGCCAATTCTGCTTGCTGTGAATTGACTATGTACCTCCATTCTTCAGGTTTTAACGGAGATGCGTGAACCAAAAGACATCCTTCATAAATAGATTTCATTTGAAATTTTTCGATTAGTGCCAATTCATGATCTGATAGCTGTTTGGAAGTCCATTCGTGAGAGATTTTTGCGGCAGAATTACATTTATCCATAGAGTATAAACCCAGAAGGAGATGTTCATGGTTACCCATCAGTTTAATTTCACAGTTTTTATTAACAATATCCAGACATGCAACAGGGTCACAGCCATATCCGATGACATCACCTAAACAATGGATAGTATCCACTTTATTTTTTTCAATATCTTTAAGAACAGTTGTTAGTGCTTCAAGATTACCATGAATATCAGAAATAAGAGCAAACTTCATTTAGTTTTTTCCCTCGACAAACTTGAAAGTGCTTTTACCTACCGTAATAATGTCGCCATTTTTGAGAACGGATTTTTCTGTACGTTCACCATTTATCAAAGTTTTACCTTTTTTGCCCAAATTAACAATATAATAATAGTTGTCTTCGTGAACTAATTTTGCTTGAATTCCTGACATCCAAAATCCCTTGCAATGGATATGGCAGAATTTTGCTTTACCTAAAGTTGTAATATCGCGGTCAATTTTGAATTCGGAAAATTCAGAATTTTCTTCGCCAATTAGTACCGAACCACCATGTTTTTGGACGATGTCTTTTTCGATTCGGTCATTTGCTAAAAGTTTTTTCTGTTTTTTAGTGTTGAGTATCATAGTACCATCGAAATCTTCAGGGCCGCCATCGTCCTGAGTAGATTTAGCATGATAAATGAGATTATACTTTCCGATAGTGATTGTGTCATTTTCACGCAAGATTTCTTCATTGATCTTACGGTTGTTTACAAAAGTGCCGTTTAACGATTCATTATCAATAATAATTGCGGCATTGTTGTTAAATTCGATTAGGGCATGTTTTCTTGAGATCCCTCTATTTTCGAGAACTATGTCATTTTCATTAGTACGGCCTATACTTATCCGTTTCTTTTCTGATACAACACGTTCGACGACTTTATCTTCGTACTTTACAATGATTTCGGCCATCAGAACTTCCTTTCATGTATTATCTAATTTTTTTTATCAAAAATAATAATGCCAATAGCATAAATTTAACCTTAATAGGTTTATAAATTTATCGGCATTTAGGAGATATTCTTAAATAGGATGAAATTGATTAATGACTGTGATTTTATGAAATAATATAGATTTTGTATTGTTTTTTTATATTTGTTTGTTTTTCAGGAACAGAGATTGGGAAAATAGTTGCTATGCAATGTATTGGAAATTATATTGGAATTTGAGAAATAAATAATTATTAAAAATGAGGTTTCTTTTTTATGAGAATATTGACAGTTGCATTACAAAAAGATGGTGAGCTGGTCCCTACATCTTTTGAGCTTATTGAAGCCGCTAAATCATTGGGCGGAGAAATTATAACATTAATTTTAGCTGAAAATGCTCAACCATTGGCAGAACAATTATCTTCTAGAGGTGGCGGGAAAGTTATTGCAATTTCCAACCCTGCTTTAAAATATTTTAATGATGAGATTTATGTAAATGTTATTTCGGAAATAATAAAAAAATATAGTCCGGAACTGGTTTTGGGGCCGGCAACATTTTATGGTAAAGCATTATTTAGTCGTTTAGCCGCAAAAAATGGCGGGAAAATGGCATCAGATATAAATGGTCTTAAGTTGGACAATGATACTGTTGTAGTCAGCAGACCGAACTTTGGCGGATCTGTAATTTCTGATATAGTTAAAAACGGCGAGGGTAGTTTTTTTGCAACTCTCAGACCAAAAATTATTCCTGAATCTCAAGACGGTAACGGTGAAGTGGTAACAGAGGAAATCTCTGCCACAGCTTTTGAGTCAAAGACAGAAATCAAAGAAATGAAAATTGAATCGGCCGGAGCAGTTAATTTAACCGAAGCTGATATTGTTGTCTCAGCTGGGCGTGGACTCAAAGATGCATCTAATCTCATGCTTGTTAAAGATTTGGCTGATTCTCTAAAAGCAGCTTTTGGTGCTTCAAGAGCAATTGTTGATGCCGGATGGACTGAATACGCCAATCAGGTAGGACAGACCGGTAAAACAGTAAATCCGAAGCTGTATATTGCGGTTGGTATCTCAGGAGCGATTCAGCATCTGGTTGGGATGCGGTCATCACAGACAATTGTTGCAATAAACAAAGATAAAGATGCCCCGATTTTTAATGTTTCCAATTATGGAATTGTTGGTGATGCATTGGAAGTTGTGCCGGCTTTATCAGCTAAATTCAAAAAAGAATTGTCGTAGAAAATAACCGGTCGGGTCACAATTTTGTAAGACAAAATCAGGACCCAACCGAACATAAAAGAATTATCATAGAAGATTTATTAATAGTAGGTCAGCGAGCCGAAGGCTCCTGACTTTTATTCAGCCTCTTGATTATCTTGACCGGTAGGGTTTCATTCCTGCCGGTTTTTTAATGAGTATTGATTTTTTCTGATTACTTTCTTCTTGTCATTTCTGCGGAAGCAGAAATCCAGGTTTTTCTTTATCTTTTTTTTACTTTAAATTTTAATTGAAATAAAATGCCAAAACTTAAACTGGGACAGACGAGGGCGTCTGCCACCCACAAAACGGGACTGTGGCAGACGGGGGCGTCTGCCCACTAATATTTATGGGTTGGGGTTGATTGTAATGTCTATTGTTGTCGTGTCAGAACCAAGCGGATTGATGGCAATTAAAATAACTGTGAAAATCCCATCGGTTGTATAAGCATGAGTCGGATCA
>QNAD01000031.1 GCA_003641345.1 Candidatus Zixiibacteriota bacterium
GACAACTGCCAATTTCATAATATCAAGCAAATATTTTTAGAGCTTTTTCTAATACTGTAATTTCAATCATATCCGATGGAACCTCAATTATTTCTCCATCCAGATAAAGATTATACCCCTCAACCGGCTCAATGCATATTGATTTCCCTCGGTACATCCTAAAATCAGAGCCATAAACAAATTTTCTTTTTATGATTTGGCTCAAATAATTACCAAATTTCTTAGTATTTACATTTACATCAAAGATAATTTCACACATTCCGTCGTCCAGCAAAGAGGCATTACTAATAGGAATTCCACATGAATACGGGAGTAAATTTACATTTATCATTTTTGGACTGGTTTCAAATTTGAATGAATCAACTTTCAATATAGTTTTTTTTGAAAGTTTTATAGTGGCGGCTTTTGTGCCAAATTGAGACCAACCAAAACCGAATCTTGGCTGTTTTTTCTCTTCCAGTATTTCCTGTAATTTTGGTATGAAACCAAGTCCGACCGAAGAAAAAAACATCTGATCGGCAATTTCACCAGCATTTATAGTTATTATTTGATGTTTTCGGGCAAGGATTTTTTTGATTATTTTATCAGGGTCAACAGTCTTATAGACTGATTGGCATATATTATTGAATTTACCCATTGGCAAAACCGCAACGGGCAGATTACTTTTGAATCCAGCACGGGCGACAAGATTGAAAGTACCATCTCCTCCACACGCAATCAAAGCTGTAATATTTCCCCATTTTTTTACCTGACTTAAAACAACTCCCCGATGTCTCTTCAAACCGGCCGCTGATTGTGCCTGATCATAAAGAGAAAAAGCACTATTTGGTTCCAAAACAGTAAAATGATGGCCATTGTTCAAAATAGACTTAATTAATTTCTTAATTGCCCGTTCATTATAGTTTGTCGCTTGTTTATTAACTAACAGGCAAAAATGATATTTTTTTACTCTTTTATTTTGATTATATTTTTTCACAAACATAGTATATGCAAATTTATGACAATTGAAAACCGTTTTTATGCTTCTAAATATTTAAACTTGAATAGCACAAACATATTAATTATAATTTAATATGTTATCTGCAATCTTTAATTCTTTAAGACCGTTGCAATGGATAAAGAACTCTGTCCTATTTGCGGCTTTAGTATTTGCAGGAGAAGTTTTAAATTTAGATAAAGTTTTGCTGTCCGTTATAGGCTTTATCATATTTTGCATGCTTTCATCTTCGATATATGTGATAAATGACTTAGTTGACAAATCTAAAGATAAGTTACATCCGCTAAAAAAAGACCGTCCTATTGCATTAGGTGAAATTTCATCGACCACTGCTTTAGCAATCAGTATTTTACTATTAGTTATATCATTGTCTTTGTCTTTTTATATTTCTCTAAATTTCTTTATTATCTCATTATCTTTTATAATCTTGAATCTTCTTTATACTTTTATTCTAAAAAATGTAGTAATAATTGATGTTTTGACAATTGCTCTTAGTTTTGTAATCCGTGCCCATGCCGGAGCAGTTATAATTGGTGTTCCAACTTCAAAATGGATGCTTATAAATACATTATTATTAGCTTTGTTTTTAGGTTTTGGTAAAAGACGCCATGAACTAATTTTTTTAAAACATACAGCATCAGCACATCGTAAAAGTCTTGGGAAATATTCCCCTTATTTGCTTGACCAGCTAATTGGAGTTGTTACCGGTGCGGTAGTTGTTATGTATATGTTATATTCATTCTCAACCGAGGTTTCTCAAAAATTAGGGACTGAGAACCTATTTCTAACAATTCCGTTTGTAATTTATGGCATTTTTAGATATTTGTACTTAATTCATCGTGAAGAAGAAGGTGGTTCACCGAGTAAAATTCTAATCAATGACCGACCAATACTTTTAACAGTTTTATTTTGGATATTAACCGTAATAATCACTTTATATCTATTATGAACAAAAAAATACTTCCAATTATTTTACTATTATTACTAACAAGCTGTGCCCAAAAAACGCAGAAAGATTTTACTCCTGTGATTCCCACAGTACAATTTACCGCTGATTTACAATTTCCAACCAATCTTGAAGAATCTGGGATCAAACAACTTTCTCCTGCTGAAAATATTTTAGCCTCGGATAGCAACAAACATTTAGGTCAAATTATTTCAAAATATCGTTGGTTTAATTTCGTTGGACTCTCAAAGGCTAAATATGAAATCAATTTAATCCCAGTTTCTGCCGAAATTTTACAATTTGCATCCGAAAATGATTCCTATGGTTTTTTTAGTTCTCTAAGGTCACCTTCGGTGCAGATGAATGAATTAGGCGGAGAGTCATTTACTGTTGGCAATAGCACATATATTTATATCGGAGAATACACCATTATACTTTCGGTTGAAACAGAAACAGAAAACAGCTTTGAAACAGTTAATCTGTTAGGCAATGCGATAGTGGAAAAAACAGGATTAAATAAAATAATCCCCAATCATTTTTTAATGTTTCCTTACAATTATAAAATCATCCCTACCACAAAATATTATCCGTACAATTTCATGAATATAAATGGTTTTAATCAAATTTTCACAACCGATTATGTGATAGAGTCAGACACTTTGACTTTATTTTATACTATTGATAAAAGTGGTGATAAATATATCAATTTTAAAGAGTATGCCAGTCAGATCGGACAGATTGTATCTAATCCAAATGGGTTCAAATATGAAGATGATTTTTCTTTTGCCTATGAAGATTCAACTCGAGGAATAATTGTTGCCGGATTAATTAACGGACGCTTAGCAGGGATAATAAACTACCGCCCTAAAAGTATGGGGAAATTTGCTCCCCTCTGGATTAATGGCTTAAAATAAATTAGTCAGTTTCAAATTTAGATTTTCCATGAGCGATAATTTTAAGACCATCGGATGTAAATCTGAGCATCGATGATTGTGCTCGGTAAATTTCAGTTTTATTCATTTTATTCTGATAATAAGCTATTCTACTCTGTTCTTGTACTAAATCAGCTGTTATAGTACTTGAAAAATACCCGATAAAAAAGATTACTATCACGGCTGCCGCTTTCAGCAAATAACCAAACATATTTTTATGAGATGTTCTGTTTTTTGATTGCGACAAATATATTTTATAAATCGAGTTTTCAAGTTTTAATTTTTCAACTTCCGAAAGGGTTTTGCAAGAGTCGTTAGTTATCATTTCCATTACATCGCCATAACTCTCAAATTCTGCCTGACAGGCTGGACAGGTTTTAAGATGATTTTTCAGATACTTTATTTCTTCGGGAGTTAATTCATCTAAAATATAGAGAGGTATATTATCTAAAACATATTTACAGTTCATCATAGAGCTCCTTTTCTATTAAGGATATTATTTTTTAAATTCTGAAGACCGCGAGACAAATGGGTTTTCACACTGCCTTCGGATATATCCATAATTTTAGCAATCTCTTTTGCTTTGAGACCGCCATAAAATTTTAAGACAATTGCCTCATTTTGTTTTTCTGAAAGTTTTTCAAGTTCTGTTTTCAACAGAATAGTTTGATTGATTTCATTCTGGTCAGGATTATAAACAACGTCACTGATGTTTTCTTTAATTAAAAGATCTCTATTTTTTTTATCTCTTTTTTTATTCAAGGCAAGATTAAAAGCGACTTGGAACAAATATGGTTTTATTTTGTTTTTATCAATAACATTAAACTTATCAATTACTTTTATAAATGCATCCTGACAGGTATCCATAGCATCGTCAATATCGTCATAGATACGATTTAACATTCCACACAAACTGTCAGCATAATCATCGATTAGCGTCTTTATTATGTTGTTATTAAAAGTCATAATATTCATTTACTCTTCCACAACCGAAAGGGCATAAAAACTCATATCACAATCATGCAGTTCATTCCCCTTAAACATCCATCCCACCGTATTCGGTTCTTCGATATCAATTAAGCCATTGGATATTATAACTTCGCCTGGGAAATTAACTACAAGTAGAAATTCATGAGGATTTAATTCATCGGTTATCTGTATATTATTATAGACTTCATCAAACATTTGCTTGTATAATTGCCCTAATTTGTTATTGTCACCGACTATTTCAACAAACGCTTTACTGAGACTCTTGAATATTTCATCTTTTAATTTATTATACTCAATTTCCAGAGTTGCATCTTCCTTGTTTAAAAGAGCTATCAATCTTTCGTCGGTAATTAAATTTTCAAGATTTTTAATTCCTATTTGCAGAATTTCTTTACGTTGAGCAAAACTGATTTTATCATTGAGAGTAATTTCACCCAAGACATTAAAAAACATTTTATAGTTGGAGTACTGGTATGCTTCTTTAAGTTGATTCAAATATTTTTGCCTGTCAGCTTCGGAAACATTAAAAATACCATTTTCAATAATTCTATTTTCCAATTCCCTATCAATTCCAGTATCGGCTAAAAAGTTGAATTCCCGATGTGACCGTCCTTTGTAAGTCCGCTCAAATTCATAATAAGTACGTTTGCCTTCTTTCCATACTTTGAAATTCGTTGGGAATTGCATCTGGTTACCGAATTTATCAGATTTACCGGCAAACGATTCAGGCAATTTGGTGCCATACTTAATATTCTTTTCAGCTTTGTATTTTATTTTATATTCACCATTATCTTTTTTATGTTTTGAATTTTCGGTGATAGTCCATTCGGAGGACGAAGGTAAAGCTACCAACATTTCGGGATTTCTGGTTGAGCCTTCAAACTTTACTTTAATTACAGCATTCCCGACTTTATCTATGGTAATTTCTTCTTCCCAATTCAGACAACCTATAGATAATAATAAAATTGGAATAAGCAAAAATAGTAAAACGTTCTTTTTGAGGTAATATTGAATATTTTTCATAAAATCCTCACTTGCATACTGTTTACTTAATAAGACCCGTAAATCGGTCAAAAAGTTGACATGAGGATAGGAAATTTTTTAATAAAACTCAGTCATCAAAGAGATCATCAAAATTCTTTTTTAGGTTATCTTTATTAGAAATTTTCGATTTCATGCCTCCGGAAACTTTTGTTACTTCCCGATGTTGATAAAAATCACACATATTTGATTTTTCTTTATTTACAACCTGATGTTCTATGCTTTCTTTACATTGAAATCTTCGAGTTGGGTCAAAATGCCGACACCCCCGACAACACCTTAAATCTGCAAGACATTTATCACAGTGATCGGAACGCATCACCCTACCTGTTATACCGGTTGGCTTACCGCAATTCCAGCAAAGAAGTCCCTGTTCCATTAACTCTCCTTCGTCAGCTGTTTTTTTAAAACTTACTTATAAAAAATAATAAAAAATGAGAGAACTTACAAATGAATTATCTACCGAAAATTACCATTATCACGTTCCATTTATGCAGTATCTATCGCACGCAAAACAGATTAGGTTATTTTACTCTCTTTGCTATTGTGTTATAGCAAATTACAAAAAAATCTTTCGCATTAGTTGCGTAAGTCAAAAGATTTTCGTATCTTTTAACTTATGGAAGACAAACGCATGGAAACAACTATAAAACTTACCGCTGAAGTAAGTTGCGCCGGTTGAGCGTCAAAATTATCGCCAAAGGTTTTGGCGGAAGCATTACAGGATCTGCCGCAAACGAATGATCCTAACCTTTTGGTAGGTTTTAATAAAGCCGATGATGCCGGAGTGTATAAAATAAGCGATGATTTAGCTCTGGTTCAAACGGTTGATTTTTTCCCGCCTATCGTTGATGACCCGTATTATTTTGGGAAAATTGCGGCGGCAAATGCCTTATCGGATATTTATGCGATGGGAGCCATACCTTTAACAGCTCTTAATATTGTTGCTTTTCCTTCTTCTAAAATGCCCAATTCGATTCTTGGCGAAATTCTCAGAGGGGGAACAGAAACTATCAAACAAGCCGGAGCGGTGGTTGTTGGTGGTCATTCTATTAAAGATGATGAGCTTAAATATGGTGTGTCTGTCACCGGTAAAATTCACCCTGACAAAATAATTTCCAATTCCAATGCAAAACCTGGCAATAAAATTTATCTAACAAAATCCCTCGGTACCGGATTAATAACCACCGGAATCAAAAACAAAATAGTCAGCAAAGAACTTGAAAAAATAGTAACTGAGCAGATGGCACTACTGAACAAAGATGCGGCAGAAATTATGATTAAAAATAATGCTCCGTCCGCTACCGATATCACCGGCTTTGGATTGTTGGGGCATGCTTACGAGATGGCAGCTGGCTCCAATGTTACAATTAAAATATATTCTGAAAAACTACCATTATTGCCCGATGTTTTAAAATTAGCTGAGAAAAAAATGATTCCTGGCGGTGCTATTGCAAATCGGGAATTTATGGAAAACAGATGGAAAACCGAGGGGAAACTTGACATTAATATGGAACGTTTGTTGTTTGACCCTCAGACATCCGGTGGATTATTTATTGCCATTTCAGAGGATTGCTCTGATAATTTTGAAAATGATTGTAAAAAAAATAATGTTCCTGTCTTTATGATTGGCGAGGTTTTACCTGCCAACGATGTACCTATCATTGTTGTATAGGCAAATGAAATGAAATTTAAAATACCCGATGCTAAAATTTTATACCTATTGATCACTCTGGTTTTATTTATTGGAGGTTTTGTTTTCTGGATTTCTGATTTGAATTCTGATCCTCCGATGTATTACTCTGGTCTGGGGCAATCTCTTTCAACTGACCCTCCACAATACTATTATCATGCCCGCAATAATGTTTTATATGATACTGCTGATCCTTTCGATTATAACCGTTGGGTTGTTTATAAAAACTCTATCACTTCGCTGGTAAGTTCTCTCTGGTTTTCTATCGCAGGTTTTTCATATGAGAAAGCCAACATGGTGGGAGTTATTCTTTGTTTTGCTGCCCTTTTATTCTTTCTTTTG
Source organism: Candidatus Zixiibacteriota bacterium (assembly GCA_003641345.1). Next base: position 6,942 of record QNAD01000031.1, read on the forward strand.
GGATTACACCCTCACCATAAACCATGGGTCCTAATGGCTGTAACTCTTGCCTTTATTATTAACGTAACAATGCTAACCTATGGTCGTCTGACTTATCTTGAGAACGGTTTAATATTTATCAGTGGGGTTATGTTTTTTGTATTCTCAAAATGGCATGATAAAACTTATGGCGTTATCATCGCCGGTTTTCTAGCCGCTCTGGCGATGCTAAGTGGAAAACTTTTTGGAGTTCTTTTATTCCCAAGTTTACTTTTGGCAATATTTTTTTCAGAAAATAAATTTAAGTGGCGATTTATTGGATATACCATTGGTTCATTCATGGGAAGTTCTTTAATTTTGATTCTTGTTCTCTATGGAAGTGATTTCACTGCCGCTTTTGGATATATTAGTGAACAAACTTATGGTTTGCGAGGAATCCCCAAAGGTCTAACAACGCCTTACGGTTTTATTGAACATCTTATTTCATACGGTTATTCTAATCGTCTATTTTATCTGGATCCGGATATTTTTCTGTTTTTGTTTTTATCAGGTTTATCTTTGATTTTATTAAATAGTAGTAGCATCAAATTATCATCTCTTTCAGCTCCGACTCGTTTAACAATTTTTTGGACTGCCTTAACAATTTTAGGTCTGATGCCTCTTAATTATTCTCCGGTCAGATATGCTATACTCATGCTTCCTTCTATTATCATTTTGGCTTTTACTCTTTTTGAGACGGTTTATAATCAGAAAAAACTGCAATTCAATTTTAGTAAAAAACATTTTATATTATTGGGACTGCTTTTCTGGTTTGCAATTTTCCATTTGACAGCAAACATCTTTTTCTTTAACACCATGCCACAACCTATCAGAGGGATTACGTGGGTAAGCTTACTGTTTGTTCCTTTTGTTATCTGGCTATTCAATATTTTCTTAAAAAAGAATTGGTTAAAAATTAACCGCAATACTCTTGCCTTAACATTTTTTGTATTAATTGCTTTCACGATGGTTGCCAACGGATTTAGAATTAGACGCCTTCATTTTCTGGATAATAATTACAATATTATCGAAGCTAACAGGGATATGGAACAGATTCTAAATGAGGATGCTGTTGTTTCCGGTTCATACGGTCCTGTTCTTACAGCTAATACGAAATTAAAATCTTTTATCCATCTTTTTGGAGTTGCTGATGTTGATTCTGATTTATTTAATAAATACCCTATTACCCATTTAGCTGTTGATAAATCCAATTGGGAATTGGCAATTAAAGATTATCCTGAACTTAAAAATTTAAAAGCAATCACAACTTACTGGATTCGGGATTACGAAGTACAGTTGTTTAATATCAGCAAAATTTTTAATAACCCCAAAGCCAACGCATATAATGAAACCATATACGAGAAAGCCTTAACCTCGTTTTATCAGCAAAATTCCGATTCCGCATTTATGTTTGCAAAACAGTTCTATGAAACCTATCCGGAATCTAAATCCGGGAATATTCTGCTAATTGACATGTTTTCAGAACGGCAGATGTTTAACGATGCTTATAATCTTCTATTAGCTCTTGCGGAAAGATGTCCTACCGATTTCTTTATTCAAATGCAATGCGGTAAGCTTCTTCAGGTTCTTGGGTATAACTACAAAAATCAACAGATGCTTGAACTCTCCAAAAAGTATTATGAAAAAGCGGTTACCGCAAACAGATTTAAAAGTAACTTTGCTCAGATGACATACAGCCAAACAATGCAGTCACTAATGAAAAAGGGCAATTAAGCCAATCTCTATCCAAGATTTTTACTTACAAAATCCCAATTTACTAATTTCCAAAATGTCTCAATATAATTTGGACGAGCATTTCTAAAATCAATATAATAAGCATGCTCCCAAACATCGACTGTCAACAAAGGCTTGTCTCCATTTTTTATAGGACATCCGGCATTCGGCATACTTTTAATTTTTAATTCTCCGGATGATGTTTTAACTAACCATGCCCACCCTGAACCAAATAAGGTTGCCGCTGTTTGAGAAAACTGTTTTTTGAAATCCTCAAAACTGCCAAATGCGGAGTTGATGGAATCGGCTAATTTACCTGACGGCTCTCCTCCTCCCGCAGGAGACAAACAGTTCCAGTAGAAAGTATGATTATAAATTTGTGCCGCATTATTAAATATGCCGCCATCTGCTGTTTTGATAATTTCCTCTAATGATTTTCCTTCAAACTCTGTGCCAGGCACCAACTTATTAAGATTATTGACATAAGCCTGATGATGTTTGCCATAGTGATAATCAATAGTTTCGCTTGAAAAATTGGGTTCAAGAGATTTTTTCTCAAATGGCAGATCAGGTAATTCGTATAACATATAAAATTCTCCTATATTTTGTTTGTCTTAATACAAGCTAATCCATTATTTTGAGTTTTAAAGCAATTGTCAACAATTAATACAAGACTAATTTAATCAAAATAAAAAATTAATGAAACATGACAATTTTTTTATTGTATAAAAATATTTGAATAATCATACTATTATTAGAGGCAATTATAATTTTGAAAAGAAAAAATAAAATCTATTAGGAGTTATAAAAATGGAAATCGGTTTGATTTATTCAAACAAAGATCCAAAGCAGGTTGCAACCAGAAATTTTGTCCGTAATTACATTAAAGAGCGTGGGATATTGGCACATCTGGTTGAAACTGAAAAAGAAGTTAACTGTCCTACAATTTCAATTGACGGATGCTGTATATCAAAAGAGCATCATTCTAAAAAAATAAAATCAAGATTCCCCAAATTAGCCGATATAGCCAAAGCAATCGAACAAAATGTCTGGAGCCTGTAGCGATAATTGTCATTGCGAGGAGTGAAACGACAAAGCAATCTATTTGAAAAAAAGTCAGGAGCACACGGCTCTGACTCTTCAAACTTTAGACCTGCCCTATTTGTAAAAAATATAAAAGTTATGTCTCCAAGAAAGAGAGACATGACCTACTTTCCTATTTTCTCTAACTGTTTGCCATTGGCAGAGTGGGGTACCCATCTTCTATTATCTGTATTATTTTGTGCGTGGTGTACGTCCTCGTGCGCCACGTTGATACAATAGGTAATGCTTGTTGTAGGTAACTTCATAAACATCAAATAGCTATCAAATTTAATTTGTTTACTATCAATTATAATTCCATATCTTCTAATCCATGAATTTGAAAATCCAAAAAATCTCGGTCGCAAGTATAACTTTCTCGGCAGTTGTTATCTCAATTGGGTTTTATGCCTGGCGGATAATGTTCAATAACTTTGCAGTTGAAGTTTTTAATGCAACTCCCACCGATGTCGGCATCATTCAGGCGGCACGTGAAATCCCTGGTCTGCTTGCGTTCGGAGTAGGCATGTTTGCTCTCTGGTTTGCCGAATCAAAAATTTCCGCTATCTCTATTATTGTTCTTGGTGTTGGTCTTGTGATGTGCGGTATGTCCAACTCAATTCTGATGCTTACTATGGCTACCGTTTTGATGTCTTTCGGTTTTCATTATTTTGAACCGACAAATTCATCACAGCTACTATTAATAAGTAAGAATGAGAATTTGGGCAAAGTTCAGGGAAAACTGAGTTCTTATTCATCGTTAGCGGGACTTATCGGGGCTGGACTGATTATGTTTTTGACTCTTTTTTTAGATTACCGAGTGACTTTTTATATAATGGGTGGCGGGGTTATACTAATTGGAGCTTATCTTGCTTATGCATTGCCTTCTAACAGAACCGATACTGATGAACGCAAAATAAAGTTAAAAAAGAAATACTGGCTCTATTACACCCTTGCCTTTTTACGAGGTTGCCGAAGACATATTTTTACCACTTTTGCAATTTTCTTACTCGTAAAAAACCATGATTTAAATATCACACTTATATCGGGAATTATGCTGGCAAACAATTTTATTACTATTTTCACCAATCGATACTTAGGGCACCTTAGTGATAAATTAGGTGAAAAAAC